>CAYJWU010000015.1:0-21019 GCA_964374025.1 uncultured Candidatus Saccharibacteria bacterium | reverse complement strand
CCAGCGCCTTTAGTATATCCCTATGCACATCCTCTATGCTTTGTTCGCCGTTGATTACCGTTAGCCTACCAAGCTCTTTATAATAATCCACTACTTCTACTACTCTTTCCTCATAATAGTTCATCCTGCCGGTGATTGCTTCATGAGTATCATCAGCTCTCCCGCGCGACTTGAGGCGCTTGAAAGCCTCTTCGGAAGATATATCAATTAGAATAAAATAGCTGGCGTTAACGCGATCTAAGAATTTCAAAAATGCATCCAGGCTTTTTGCTTCGGGCAATCTCCTGGGGAAACCATCCGCTAAAAGCCCTTGCTCCTCTTTAAGATTATAGGCCAGATTATGCATCCACATTGTTGTGGCAAGATCGTCCATAGGCAAACCACCCTCATCTAAAATCTTTTTTATGCGTTTGCCCGCGTCACTGTCTGATTTGGCTAAATCGCGAAAAAGATCACCCGTTGCCAAATAATAAAAATGGCTAAACTTTTTCTTCAAAAGCTCGGCCTGTGTTCCTTTCCCTGATCCCGAACGGCCAATAAGAATTACATTAAAAAGTTTTGTCATATCTTATTTAACGCTTGTTTTATATCATTTACTTCTAACAGTAAATCCTATTGACCTTTCGGGGTTTGGTTTTTCTTCTTTTGCCAACAACTGCTTGATTGCATCAAAAATAACCCTGAACCGCTTATCATATTTTTTTCTATTTTTTCAATCTTTTCTCTTAACTCTTTATTAGTAGCAATAAGCTCTCTTAATCTGGTGAAAGTGCGCATGATTTGTATATTTACTTGAATTGAGCGTTCACTATTTAATACGCTAGAAAGCATTGCGACTCCCTGCTCTGTGAACACAAGCGGTCGTATTCTTAAGCCCATTCTCTCGCGATTGGATATCACAATTTGTGATCTTACAAATGCTCCCTATACCTTCTTCAGCGCTTGCTTTATATCATAAATTATATCTTCTGGATCCTCAAGGCCAACAGAAAGTCGGATCATGGTGTCTGAAATGCCGACTTTCACGAGGTCCTTTGCGGAAAGCTGCTGGTGAGTGGTGCTTGCCGGATGAATCGCGAGGGTTTTGTTATCGCCTAAATTGGCAACGTGGGAAACAAGTTTCAGGGATTCTATAAAGCGCGCCCCGTTCCTGCGCGTCCCCCTTACTTCAAATGCCATAAGAGAGCTTGCTTTGCCGCGCATCTGTTTATCCACCAATTTTTTAAAAGGCGAGCTATCAAGGCCGGGATAATAAACTTTTTTAACCTTTGGATGCCCCGCGAGAAATTGTGCGACCGAAAGCGCATTTTGAGAAAGCGCTTCCATTCTATACGATAATGTCTCAAGGCCAAGTATAAAAAGCCACGCGTTAAATGGAGCAAGCGCGGGACCTATATCGCGATATACGCCGCCACGGATCGCGTCCAATAGTTTCTTTTTTCCAAGAATTATCCCCCCAAGCGCGGTGCCGTTGCCGCATATATATTTTGTAGCGGAATGCACAACAACATCTGCGCCAAGACCAATTGGCTGCTGAAGCGCCGGGGTTGCGATTGTAGAGTCTACAACTAACGGGAGCTTACGCTCGCGCGCAAGCTTCGCAAGCGAGGCGATATCAAATACTTCCATTTGCGGATTTGACGGCGTTTCCACAAAAAGAAATTTTGTCTTTTTAGTGATTGCTGATTTCCACGATTTGATATCGCGCGGATTTTTTACAAAATTAACTTTTATGCCAAATCGCGTAAGCGTGTCCGCGAACAGATGAAATGTGCCGCCGTATAACTTATCCGAGCTTACAATCTCTTCGCCCTCGCGGGCTAGATGCGCCGACACCATGAATACAGCTGCCATTCCGGAAGCAGTCGCAAGACCCGCCTCGGCGCCCTCAAGCGCTGCCATTCTTTTTTCAAAAATATCCACAGTTGGATTGTTCACCCGACTGTAGATAAAGCCCTCTTCTTTGGCAGTAAACAGGTCCGCCGCGTGTTTTGTATCCCTGAAAAGATGCGCAACGCTCTGATATAGAGGAACCGCGCGCGAAAAATCAGGGGAGGAGGGGACATAGCCCGCGTGGAGGGCTTTTGTCTTAAAATCCTTCATATTCTCTCATGACTAACTGCGCCTCAACTTGACGCATTGTTTCAAGCACCACCGAAACTACTATCAAGATAGATGTTCCTCCCACAAGGAAAGTAAATGCGGTTACGCCCGTACCCCCTTGTATAATGGATGGCAGTACGGCGATAAATCCAAGAAAAACAGCGCCGATAAGCAGGGTTCTGTTCAATATGTAATATAAATGCTTGGATGTGGGCTTGCCGGGCCTGATTCCGGGAACAAATCCTCCCTGTTTTTGCAGGTTATTCGCGACATTATCCGGGTTAAAAGTAACCGCCGTATAAAAATATGTAAACAATACGACAAGAAAAAAGTAAAAGGCGCCGTAAATCCAGGTATTTGAAGAAAAGGCATTGAGAACATTCGCAATTTTAATGGCCCAAGGAGAGCTCGCCGCGCCCATGAAATTCGCGATCATCCCCGGAAACAGCATTATGGAAAGCGCGAAAATAATAGGGATTACTCCCGCGGGGTTAAGGTTTAGGGGGAGAAAAGTAGATACCCCCCCATAAACGCGTCCTCCTCGCACGCGCTTGGCGTATGAAACCGGTATATTTCGCCTCGCTTCGTTTATCGTAATAACACCGGCTATGATTACTATAGCTAGGACGAAGAACGCGAAAATCGTTGGCAGCTGATCCGAGGTGAATGTCACAATGACTTGGCGTATGGAGAGAGGGACTGCGGCGACGATACCCGCGAAAATCATCAAAGATATGCCGTTGCCAATACCTTTTTCTGAAATAAGCTCTCCGAGCCACATTAAAAACACCGCGCCCGCGGTAACTGTAATAATAGTTGTCAGCAATTCAAACCCCCCTATGGGATTTATCACATTCTGTCGCGTAAGAAGCGTGACAAATCCGAAACCTTGAAGCGCCGCAAGGGGTACTGTGAGCATTCTGCCGTATTGATTAAACTTTTGTCTGCCCTGCTCCCCCGCCTCCTGATAAATCTCCTTGAGCTTGGGAAAGACCATGGTCATTAGCTGCAAAATAATTGTTGCCGTAATGAATGGCCCAAGGCCCAGCATAACTATAGAAAGCTGCTCAAGCGCGCCCCCTGAAAAAATATTCAAAAGACCAAATACCTGATTACTTCCAAAAAACGCGTCTAGTCTCTCTTGATCCACTCCCGGAATCGGCAAATTGGCGGCCAAGCGAAAAATCCCAAAAATCATCAGGACAAATAAAATCTTATTTCTTAGTTCGCGAATTTTAAATAAGAGAAGGATTTTGGAAAACACAATAAAATTAGCTTAATTTCTTAACTTTTTGCGACATCCGGACTCCCTCGAATACTAGCCCCTTTGTCAGCTCGCCTCTTCCCAGTATCTTAACATTTGGAGTCTTCCCCTTTATTCTACGCACTAATTTTTTTTCAAGCAAACTTTTGAGAGACACGATCTCGCCTTCCTTAAAACTTTTTTCCAAAGTATCAAGATTTACTATTTGATAAAAAACTCCGACCTCCTTCACTCCTTGCTTTTTGTAACGCGAAGCCGGCACCCCGCGAAGCTTGGGGACTTTACGTATCAAATCTAAAATCGCGGGTTTCCTGCTAGATCCCGCTCTCGCGTTCTGACCCTTCATGCCTCGGCCGCAATAAGTTCCACGTTTGCCCCCTCGTCCAATCCGTCTATGATTTTTTTGCTTTTGTTTTTGTAGTTGATGCGCCTGCATTTTTTTCCTTTTTGACAATTATTTCCGATTTTTTCGGCGTTCTTACCTTCTTCATCGCTTCTATTGCCGCCCTTGCGTTGTTTAGCTTGTTGCCGCTTCTAGATAAAATCTTACCTACTATATTTTTATAACCCACAAGGTCGCATACGCTGCGCACCGCTCCGCCCGCTCTTATACCGGCTCCCTCTCTCGCGGGTTTAAGATACACCACGGAGCTTCCGGATTTTCCGCGAACTCCGTGAGGGATTGTGCCCTTGTCTGTAATTGGAACTTGTATCATGGTTTTTTTTGCATCCCGAACTGCCTTTTCAACCGCAAACTGCACATCTTTTCCCTTCTTTACTCCCACCCCAACTTTGCCGGCTCTGTCTCCGATTACCACAACCGCGCGGAAGCTGAATCGTCTGCCTCCGGCTGTCACTCTTGCCACACGAGCGACATCCAAAAGCTTCTGCTCGTAGTCTTGAGGAGATTTTTGCCGCTCGGGGAACCTAGCGTTCCTTGATTGTCTTCTGTTATTAGCCATGGTTTAGGAATTAGGAATTAGGAATTAGGAATTTCAGAACTGTATCCCTCCTTCTCTTGTTCCCTCTGCCACCGCCTTTACCCTTCCATGATATTTATAGCCACCCCTGTCAAATAAAATTTTACTTATACTTTTATCTTTTGCCGCTTCGGCAATTTTCTTGCCCAATTCATGCGCTCCCTTAATAGTATTTGCTCCCTTTATTGAAAAAATTGTATGCCCACCCCTTTGGTCATCAATAAACTGCGCGTACATATATTTATTTGAACGAAACAAGCAAAGACGGGGGATTTTAGCCGTGCCCTTAATTTTCGCGCGGACCCGACGATGCCTTCTTTTTCTTTGTTCCTGTTTTTTTAACATATTATTATGTTGTGGCTGCCTTTTTGCCGGTCTTCCTTCTTACGTATTCTCCCCTATAGCGTATGCCTTTCCCCTTGTATGGTTCTGGTTTCTTAAGGGATCTCACCTTCGCGGAAACCTGGCCCACGAGGCCCTTGTCAATGCCTGAAACTTCGATGCTGTTCCCCTCCACATTGATCGAAATGTTTTCGGGAATCGGAAACTCCACGGGATGGGAAAACCCAAGCCGCATGACAAGACTTTTGCCCCGCACTTCGGCCTTATAGCCAACGCCCTCTATGTCTAATTTTTTGCTGTACCCCGCGACCACCCCTTGAACCATGTTAAAAATAAGAGCGCGCGTAAGCCCCCAAAGGGCCGCCGAATTCTTTTCCTGACTGTTTGGCATAACGCGCAGCACCCCATCTTTTTTTTCAACAGAAATTGCTGGGTGAAGATCTATGCTTAGTTCTCCCTTTGGGCCCTTAACTAAAATATGGCCGTCCGTAATTACGACTTCTACATTATCGGGAATTTTTATTGGTTGTTTGCCGATTCTGCTCATAGTACCTTACAAAGTACCTCTCCTCCTACTTTTTGCTTTTTAGCTTCCTTGCCAGTCATAATTCCATTTGGTGTGGAAATCACTGCCAAACCATATCCCTGAATGATAATAGGTATTTCTTTGTGCCCCGCGTATATTCGTTGTCCCGGCTTGCTTATTCTTTGTATATCGTGAATTACCGGCGATCCGTCACTCTCGTACGCAAGCTCAAGTATAATCCATGCCTTTTCTCCCCGCTTTTTAAGTTCAAGGTTTTTGACCCACCCCTCTTTCTTCAAAATTTCCGAGATTCCAAAGTTTACCTTGGAATAAGGGGCCTTCGCAGTCGCGTGTTTCGCTAACTGCGCATTGCGTATTATTGTTAGCATGTCGGCTATTAAATCCATATTATTATATTACCAGGAGGATTTCCGGACGCCCGGTATATCTCCACAATTTGCCAACTCCCGGAAGCAAATCCTGCACAAATTGAATTTGCGCATAAATCCACGTCTTCTGCCGCACCTTACGCAGCGCCGGATAACTCGTGTTTGAAACTTTGGTTTCTTTTTTGCTTTCGCTATTAATGATTTCTTCGCCATAATTTATTTTTGAAAAGGCATTCCTAACTGCCTCAAAAGTTCCGCGCCCTCCTCTCTGTTTTTAGCGCTCGTAACTATTGTAATCTCCATCCCCCACATAGCTCTCACCTTATCATGCGGAATTTCCGGAAAAATAATTTGCTCGCCAAGTCCAATGGTCATATTCCCGCTCTCGTCAATAGACTCCACCCTAAAACCTCGAAAATCTCGGGACCTGGGAAGAGCGATGTTTATAAGGCGGGCAAAAAAATCGTACATCTTATGCCCCCGCAAAGTGACGCGCACGCCCGCTATCATGCCCGCTCTTAACTTAAACGCGGAAATTGATTTTTTTGCCCGGACAATATGCGGCTTTTGACCCGCGATAAGCGCAAGCTCCGAAATAATATCCGCTATAAGACCCTCCTCGCCCTTCGTCACTTCTTTGCCCTTGCGCGCGTTTATCGTTTTTGCCACTCCGGAATTTACGACAATCTTTTTTATCCTTGGAACAGCGTAAATATTTTTATACCCAAATTTCTCCTGCATCGCGGGGACCGTTTTTTTACTATATTTTTCTTCTAAAGCAATCATATCTCTTCTCCGCACTTCTTACATACCCTATATTTTTTTTCCGCGGTTAGCTTATAGCCAATCCGCGCGGGCTTAGTGCATTTTACGCAAATAACCTTCGCGTTAGACGCGTCAATCGGAACAGCCACTTCAACAATCTCGCCCTTCTGCCCCTGACGCCTTGGCTTTCTGTGCTTTTTGTGCATATTCATGCCTTCGACCACAATTTTGCCGCGACTCAGAAAGACTTCCAAAATCTTTCCCTTTCGGCCACGATCTTTGCCTGAAATTATTAATACGTTGTCGTTCTTCTTAAGCTTCATAATAGTTCTTCCGCCAATGACGCTATCTTATCAAACCCTTTCTCTTTAATCTCACGCGGAATAGGCCCGAAAATCCGCCCGCCTTTTGGCTCTGTTCCTTCAAGAATAACGGCTGCGTTATCATCAAATCTCACATATGAGCCGTCGGCCCTCCGATACGGTTTCCTTTGCCTGACGATAAGGGCCTTGACAACCTCGTGATTTTTTACAATTCTCCTCGGCTCGGCTTCTTTTACTGACGCGACAATAATATCCCCAATTTGCGCGTAGCGCCTGCGCGTTCCTCCGAGCACCTTAAAACACTGAATAACCTTTGCGCCAGTATTATCTGCTACTTTAAGTTTTGTGTAGGATTGTATCATATTATTTTCCACCTTTTGTCCCTGCTCATCGGCCTCGTTTCCTCAATCCACACGACCTCCCCCACTTTGCCTTTGTACTTATTCTCCGGGTCATGCGCCTTATAACGTTTGGACATCTTAAACCGCCTTTGGTATTTGGGATGTTTTTTAAGAGTGGTAACCTCGACTACCACCGTTTTATCCATCTTGTCTGATGCGATTGTCCCCTTTAACTTTTTCATATTTTAATCAGTGTCAAAATGCGGGCAATATCTTTTTTTACCTCGCGTATCTCTTTTACGTTTTTAACTCTCCCTCCCGCCAAATCAAAACGCAAACTTAAAAGTCGATTCCGATTTTGGGAGAGCATTTTTGTAAGCTCCTCTTTTGATTTTTGGCGTATTTCCCTAATTTTCATATTATTCCATATTATCTCTTTATAAATCTAGTCCTTACCGGCAATTTATCTCCGGCGTGTTTGAAAGCATCCCTCGCGACTTCTTCGCTCGTGCCATCTATCTCAAATAAAACACTGCCGGGGAGCGCGGCGTACACAAAGTGATCCGGACTTCCTTTCCCTCCACCCATCGGAACTTCCGTGCCTTTTTTTGTGACAGGTTTGTCGGGAAAAATTCGCGTCCACATTTTCCCTCCTTTCTTCATCGCCCGCACGATAGCGCGCCTCCCGGCTTCGATTTGCCTGGCCGTTATCCACTTTTCTCCGCTCTCTACCTGCAACCCAAAACTGCCGAAACTCAATTTGTTCCCCCGAGACGCGATACTCGTCCGCTTTCTGCCCTTCATCCATTTTCTATGTTTTACTTTGGAAGGAAATAGCATTATTCTAATTTCTGCCCTTTATAAATCCAGACCTTTATTCCAATTACGCCATATGTGGTATACGCCTCTTGAACCGAAAAGTCAATATCCGAACGCAGGGTATTGCGAGGCATGGTGCCTTCCTTTATCCACTCTCTGCGTGCCATCTCCGAGCCACCCAATCTTCCCGCTAATCCAATTCTTGCCCCCTTCACTCCCTTATTCATCATAATCCTATCCATGGTTCTCTTCATGACCCGGCGAAAGGGCATCCTTCGCTCAATCTGCTCCGCGATGCCTAGGCCGACAAGAGACGCGAATGTTTCGGGATTCCGCACTTCGCGGACTTCGATCTTGATCTCGGATTCCTTGGGCGCGCCGCCACCCCTCATTTTTCGCAATATTTTTTCGATATCTTTATTCAGGCCTTCTGCTCCCATCCCCGCTCTCCCGATAATTATTCCGGGGCGGGAAGAATGGATAATAACGGAAATTTGGCTGCTTGTTCGCTCTATCTCTACCCTTTCGAGACCCGCGCCTCGCAGCTTTTTTGTAAGATACTGTCTTATCGCGATGTCTTCCGAAAGTTTTTGAGGATATTTTTTTTCATCAAACCAGCGCGAATTCCAAATCACGTTAGTGCCTAGTCTAAATCCTATGGGGTGAACTTTATGACTCATTTATTTGTCTCGCTTAATACAATTGTAATATGGCTTGTCCTTTTATTGATCGGATGCGACATGCCGCGCGCGACCGGACGGATTCTTTTATAGGTTGGGCCTTGGTCCACAAAAATCTTTTTGACATAAAGCCCTTCCTTTTTTTGAAAATTATTAGCAGCGTTTGCAGTCGCGGAGTTAAGCAGCTTTAAAATATGCTCGGCTGCCCTTTTGTCCGAAAACCTAAGCGCGCGCTTCGCGTTGTCCGTGCTAAGGCCCCTGACCAAATCGGCAACAAGCCTCATTTTTCTGGGCGATATGCGAAGATATCTTAATTTTGCGTTTATTTCCATAATTTTCGATTATTGCGCAGCTTTTTTCTCTAATTCCTGCTGCATCTTTCCTCCGTGTCTCGTGAATTTACGGGTTAGTGAAAATTCTCCAAGCTTATGCCCAACCATGTCTTCTGTTATAAATACGGGAATATGATCCTTGCCGTTATGCACGCCGAATGTGAATCCTATCATCTCGGGGGTTATCGTGCTCGCTCGCGCCCATGTCTTTATTATGGTTTTGTCTCCAATCCTAAGATTCGCTATTTTCTTTAACAGCTTCGCGTCAACATATGGACCTTTCTTTAATGACCTTGGCATAATTATTTTCTTCTTTTCAAAATGAATTTATTTGAATATTTCTTTTTTCGCCTTGTCTTGCCTCCAATAGCAATCTTTCCCCAGGGGGTTTTGGGGTACTTTAATCCTATTGGCGCCCGTCCCTCGCCTCCTCCATGGGGATGATCAACCGGGTTCATGGCAGACCCCCTTACACTGGGCCGCCTTCCTTTGTGCCGCATTCTGCCGGCAGACCCCATAACCTCAAACCCATGCTGCGGATTTGACACAGCGCCTATATTCGCGAAGCATTCAGAAAAAATTTTTCGCACTTCTCCCGATGGAAGGGAAACTGTCGTATACTTCCCTTCCGTTGCAAGAACCTTCGCGCTAGTTCCCGCGGAACGGACAAGCTTTCCTCCCCCGCCCGGTTTCAACTCTATATTATATACAAATGTGCCTACGAGTATATCCTTTAATTTTATTCTATCTCCGGTCTTCGCGTTTGTTTTTGGAGAAAAAACAATTTCTCCATCTACGGCAAGGCCCTCGGGGGCAACGACATACGCCCTCTTTCCGTCTTTATATTCCACTAAAGCAACGCGCCCAGTGCGATTTGGGTCGTATTCAATACCCAAAACTTTCGCGGAAACCTCCATGTTCTTTCCTTCCGCCTTTTTCGGCTCGCCCGCCCAGACTCGGCGAGGCTCGCCGAATTGAATTATCCTATACATCCGTTTTGCTCCTCCGCCTCTGTGCCTTACGCTTATCTTTCCTCTGCTCCTTGCGCCGGTTTTATGCAAAGTCGCCAAGAGTTTTTTCTCCGGACTTTTTTTGGTAATCATGCTATAGTCGGGCCTTGTCATTCCCCGGCGGCCCGGGGTCGTAGGACGATATGTCTTCATTTTAATGCGGTAATACTTCTATTTTCTCTCCTTGACGCAATTTCACAATTGCCTTTTTATAACCGGGCCTCCATCCCAAATGCCTCCCGCGCCTTCGCTCCTTCCCGGGCAAAGATACCTTCCTCACTTTTTCCACGTGCACCCCGTAGACTTCTTCAACCGATTTTTTAATCTCGGGCTTGGAAGGATTCCCAATTACCCTGAACGTGTAATAATTAAAGCGCGTAAGATCACTGGATTTTTCGGTGACATGCGGAGCGCGCAAAATACGCCAAGCGGTCCGCGATTCCTTCAGTGCCACACTAGCGCTTACCTTTTCCCGCTTTTCTTCCGCACCTTTAGAGCCCTCTCTCTTGGACTCCGCCTTCTTAGACTCCGCCTTCCTTTCTTTTTTGACCCCCCTTCCAACTCCACCCCTTGGCGGTAATGGTATTTTTTCTTTTTTGGGCTTTTTGAAAAAACTAAGAAATGCCATATTTTTTATTTAGCGCCTCAACCGTTCCTTGCGTCAAAACTAAATACTTATAATTCAATAAATCGACCACATTTATATTTGAAATGCTGCTTATTTTAAAATCCGCGATATTCCGCCCCGCGCGCTCTATTGTTTCGTTTTTCACCGGAAGCATTAAAAGCGCTGACTTCACATCCGGCACAACTCTATCCACCACCGCAGCCATTTCTTTGGTCTTTGGCGCGGTCAACTCTATTTTATCAAGCACAATAAGCTCTTTATCTTTCGCCTTTCCTGACAGCGCCATCAACGTCGCTTTGCGTTTCATTTTGGCATTTATTTTCTTTTTAAAATTTCTGTAATTTGTCGGACCAAAAGTCACTCCGCCTCCAACCCAAAGAGGAGATCTTCGCGACCCATGCCTCGCTCGTCCCGTCCCTTTCTGCCGCCACGGCTTTTTCCCGCCGCCTCTTACCTCGCTCCTGTCTTTCGTATGCGCGATCACTTGCCGCATATTCGCCATCTGCGCGACCACTGCCTGCTGCAAAAGACTAGCATTTATGGGAACCCCAAAAATCTGCTCCGGGAGCTCTATCTTCCCAATTTCTTCACCGTTTTGATTGTATAAATCAATTTTCATACTTTACCCCTGAAGTTTCTATTTCCGTTTGACAAATTTTTTTTACCCCTTGACAAGGAATACAGCTTTGCTATACTGATAATAGGTATCAGTTGTCGAAACTACGTACTCTTTAGAGTACCAATAATAACAACCTCGTTCGCGGGGTTGTTATTATTTTTAACCCTATGATACGATGGCAACTGCGGTAGGTCGGTGGTAGGTATTCCCCTATGGTAGGGGCGGCGGCTGATACCTGTTTGGTACCCTACAAGGTACGTGGTTCGATTCCACTGCCTACCGTGTCAAAGCGTCTCTTGAGCTTCAAGGGACTTTTTGTTTTTTTAGTGTGCCCCGTAGAGTCCTCAATAGAGAGAACTCTATTAGATACGCTATGATTTGTTTCCTACTTCTTCATTACCGAGGAGGTTGTTTTATTTTATTATATGTCTTGACAAGTATTTGGTTATATGCTATAATGGAGATACCGAATTTAGATGGAGGTGAATGCCATGGGAAACGCGACTAGAACCACGACCTCGGAACTTACCCAGGAGGAGCTTGAATGGGAGGTCCTCAGCGCTCTTTACCACAAAGGGCGTGGGGGTAACGCCACCCCGGGAGAAATCAGGACCTTCCTCTCGCAGGGTAGCATATGCTGCGAAGCGGAGACGTTGGGGTGCACCCTCGCCTTCTTGCATCTCGAAGGTATGATCGATATGTCGATGGCGGACAGCCACGCCTTCGACGACATCGAAACCCGGTTCCGCATCACGCAAAAGGGTGCCGCCGCGGCGACGGCAGAGAACGTACGCGCCAATTTCGAGGGCGATGAGTGTGGCTGTCAAGGCGCAGGTGGTGGCAGCCCGTAGTAGTCCGACCGCTTTCCCCTTCCATGAAACACATGGACCATCCCGCCCCGCACGCTATTAAACGTGCGGGGCAATTCAATTCCTTAGAATTTTAGTGTACCCCGTAGAATCCTCTTAGAGAGAACTCTACTAGATACGCTAGTTTTATCCTCGTATCTCAACAAGCGTTCCCCTTGCTCCCGGGACTGCGCCTTTGACGGCAATCAAATTATTTTCTTTGTCAATTTTTACAATTTGCACATTGCGCCGGGTTACTCTGTCCGAACCCATGCGGCCGGCCATACGCTTGCCCTTGCGAACGTGCTGGGGAAAACGCGAACCAATGGATCCCGGCGAGCGGTGCTTTTTCTTCGTACCGTGCGTCTTATCCATACCGTGAAACCCGTGCCTCTTCACCACCCCCTGAAACCCTTTGCCCTTTGATATGCCGCTTAACAAAACTTTGTCGCCCTCATTCAATATAGATACGTCAATTTTATCTCCAACTTTTATTTCATTGCCGGATACGCGGTACTCCCTAATCCATTTTAAGTTTCCGGCATCCTTCAGGTGCCCCTTTAGCGGCTTTGTTATATTTTTCTTTTTCCCATAACCAACCTGCACCGCATCGTATCCATCTTTATCTTTCGTCTTTATTTGAGTTACGACAACTGGACCCGCTTCAATCAAAGTTATTGGGGCGACTTTCCCATTTTCATCAAAAATCTGCGTCATCTCAAGTTTTGTGCCTAAAAGAAATTTTGCCACTTTTCTCTGCGAGCGAAGCGAGCAGTAAGAAAATTGAGCATCCCGCTCAAATTTTGCCGCTGTTTCTGCTCAATAAATGCAAATGCTATATATGTGTAAAATTATGGCATTCCGCGTGGGACGAATAGGCCCACCCCTCTGGGGCGAAGCGGAATGCCCATTCATTAGCCCGCAAAATTTGAGCGGGACATAATCCTTACATTCCCTAAACAAAAATCGGGTTAGCCCCGATTTTTGTTGGCCAACGTATTTTGTTATTTATTTACTTTTGTGAACCTTTTTAAACAAGATGTGTAAATTACACTATTACATCTTTATTTCAATATCAACTCCTGCCGGCAAGTTCAAATCCATCAAGGCGTCAATTACCTGGGGCGTGGGATTTATAATGTCAATAAGCCGCTTATGTATCCGCATCTCAAACTGCTCCCGCGCGTCTTTGTGCGCAAATGTGGACCTGTTTACCGTGTATTTGTGGGTTTCGGTCGGAAGAGGAGACGGGCCGCGCACTTCCGCGCCATGCCTTAGGGCAGTCTCAACGATCTGGCGGACACTCGAATCAATCACCTTGTGATCATAGGCCTTTATCTTTATGCGAATTTTTGTCTCCGCCTCAACCTTCTTAACTTTCTTTGCCGCGGTTTTTACAGTTTTTGAAGGACTCATAAATTTATTCTAGGCATATTCTATGTTTCTTCAGTCCGCAATCTTCGTTACCACTCCCGCGCCTACGGTTTTGCCTCCTTCTCGTATAGCAAATCTTTGCTGTTCTTCAAGGGCGACAGGGACAACCAATTTTACTTTAAGATTTACAGTGTCGCCGGGCATTACCATTTCTGTGCCGGTAGGAAGCGTGACATCTCCCGTAACATCAGTTGTTCTCAAGTAGAACTGGGGCTTGTAACCGGTAAAGAATGGGGTATGACGACCGCCTTCTTCCTTTGTAAGAATATATACTTCCCCGTCAAACTCGGAATGCGGGCTAAGACTTTTGGGAGCCGCCAGAACCTGCCCCCTTTCCACGTCATCTTTCTTGAGGCCGCGAAGCAAAAGGCCAACATTGTCCCCCGCGAGTCCCTCGTCCAGGGATTTGTTAAACATCTCTACTCCCGTAACGGCCGTCTTTTGCGTGGCGCGGATGCCCACAATCTCAACCTCCTCCCCCACCTTAACTTTTCCCCTCTCAACTCTTCCCGTAACAACCGTGCCTCGCCCCTCAATGTGGAAAATATCTTCTACCGGCATAAGGAAGGGCTTTTCTATCTCGCGCTTGGGAATTACAAAATAATCGTCCATCGCCTGCAACAGCTCTCCCATGGGCTTTGCCGCCTCATCATCTGCGGTCGCGGCTCCTAGCGCCTGAAGCGCCGAACCTTTTATTATAGGGGTTTTCGCGCCATCAAACTCATATTTTGTAAGAAGCTCTCTGATTTCTGTTTCTACAAGCTCTATAAGCTCCGGGTCATCAACCTGATCCACTTTGTTTAGGAACACGACAATAGAGGGCACACCGACCTGACGCGCCAAAAGTATATGCTCGCGCGTTTGAGGCATCGGGCCGTCTGCCGCGGAAACCACAAGGATCGCGCCATCCATCTGCGCGGCGCCGGTAATCATATTCTTGATGTAATCCGCGTGTCCCGGAGCGTCTATGTGGGCGTAATGTCTATTCGCGGTCTCGTACTCTACGTGCGCGAGAGCAATTGTAATGCCCCTTGCCTTCTCTTCTGGCGCCGAATCAATCTGATCAACGCCCTTATCCGACGCGCGAAATCCCTTAAGCCGCGAGTACTTCAACAGCGCCGCGGTAAGAGTGGTCTTGCCGTGGTCAACGTGTCCTATGGTTCCGACATTTATATGAGGTTTTGTTCTTTCAAATTTTTCTACTGCCATAATAAATTTAATGCGATGCTAATATGCTAATGCATTCGAATTATACTAATAACTAACTATTCGTATAATTAGTATGCATTCGTATATTGGTATCGCACTCTTCCTAACTACATAAAGTCCAGTTTATACAAATATCTCTGTTTAGTCAATAGACAATAGTGACTTCACCCTAAAATGGCAAATCTTCTATTTTAATGGCTGATACCCTTTCTCTTTGCTCAGGCTCGGGACCTTGCTCTTCAATATCTTGAATTTCTCCGTTAATCTTTTCCTCGTCCCACGAATTTTCTCCTACTATACTATTTTTTCCCTTTTTGCGCAACTGTTCGTATTCCTCAAGGGGAATAACAATATAACGCGGCTCGCCATCTTCAATGATAATACACTTGGCCCTCTCATCTTTTAAAATTGATTTTATGCTAGCCCACATATAAATTACTAATTACTAATTTCTAATTTCCAATTACTAATTACTAATTACTAATTATTTCCTCCCTTCGATAATTCCCAGCGCCACATTTTGCGGCACTTCAGCGTAGTGGCTGAATTCCATTGTATATGATCCTCGCCCTTGAGTCATGGAACGAATATGCGTGGCATAGCCAAACATATTGGCAAGCGGCGACATCGCCATAACTGTTTTCATATTACCCCTTTCTCCCATTTCTTCAATAGTCGCCCTTCTCGATGAAAGATCTCCCGTAACGTCTCCTATATAACTCTCCGGCACAACAGCTTCTACTTTCATTATCGGCTCAAGCAACGTAAGATCTGCGCGCTTCGCCGCTGCCTGCAATGCTATTGACCCAGCTATCTTAAACGCGGCTTCAGAGGAATCAACTTCGTGATAGGAGCCGTCATAAAGCGTGGCTTTGAAATCTATCAGGCGGTAGCCGGCGAGCACCCCTTTATCCATGGCCTCGCGAACGCCTTTTTCCACGGCAGATATATATTCCTTTGGTATAATACCCCCTTTTATCTCGTCCACAAATTCAAATCCCGCGCCTCGTTCAAGGGACTCTACGCGAATCCATACGTGGCCATACTGTCCGCGGCCTCCTGACTGACGGATATACTTACCTTCCGCTTCAGCTTCTTTCTTGATCGTTTCGCGGTACGCGACTTGCGGCTGGCCGACATTCGCGCCAACGCTAAACTCGCGGAGCATCCTATCTACTATAATTTCAAGATGGAGCTCCCCCATGCCGGATATTATAGTGTCTCCTGTTTCCTGGTCCGTCTGCACCCTGAATGTGGGGTCCTCTTCTACGAGCCGATGAAGCGCCATACCCATTTTTTCTTGATCCGCTTTGGTCTTGGGCTCAATGCGTATGGATATTACTGGCTCGGGAAAAGTAATCTTTTCAAGAATTATGGGGTGATCTGGATCGGAAAGCGTATCTCCGGTTGTTGTCTTCTTTAGGCCCACGGCGGCTCCTATTTCTCCGGCGTAAATAGTGTCTACCTCTTCCCTCTGATTCGCGTGCATACGGACTATGCGGCCGAGGCGCTCCTTTTCTCCGGTTGTGGCGTTAAACACGTAAGAGCCCTTCATAAGATTTCCGGAATAGACCCTAAAGTACACAAGCTGGCCGATATAAGGATCTGTGGCTACCTTAAACGCGAGCGCCGAGAACTTTTCGTCGTCAGACGGCTTGCGGAAACTTTCTTCTCCTGTCTTTGCGTCTTCTCCTTTAACGGGAGGCATGTCAGCCGGAGAAGGAAGATAATTCACCACAGCGTCAAGCACAAGCTGTACTCCTTTGTTTTTAAGCGCGCTGCCGCAAAGCACAGGCACGAGATTGCTTTCTATTGTCGCGCGCCGGAGCGCTTTACGCAATTCATCAACGCTCATGCTTTCACCGGCAAGATATTTTTCGGTCAGAGCATTGTCTTGTTCCGCGATTTTTTCAATAAGTTTTTCGCGCTCTTTCTTAACCATATCTTTCATGTCATCGGGAACCTCTCCCTCCAGAATTTTCTCTCCATTATCTCCCGAGAATCTAAAGGATTTTTGATCCAATAAATCAACTACACCGCTAAATGTGCCCTCTATGCCAATCGGCAACTGCGTTAGAACAGCGTTTTTTGTAAGCCGATCAAGGATAGACCCATAGCTTTTCTCGAAGCTCGCGCCCATGCGATCTAGTTTGTTTATAAAACAAATTCTTGGAACCTTGTATTTATCGGCCTGGTGCCAGACGGTTTCCGACTGCGGCTCAACTCCCGCGACCCCATCAAACACGACCACTCCGCCGTCGAGCACCCGCAAAGACCTTTCCACCTCAACCGTAAAGTCAACATGCCCGGGCGTGTCTATAATATTTATGCGATATTCGTTTTCTTTATCGTCTTTGGAATATTGCCGCGGAACCCAAAAACAAGTAGTTGCCGCGGCGGTAATAGTAATTCCTCGTTCTCTCTCCTGCTCCATCCAATCCATAATAGTGTCCCCCGTATGAACCTCCCCAATTTTATGGGAAATGCCCGTGTAAAATAAAATACGCTCGGTAACCGTTGTCTTACCGGCGTCTATGTGGGCGATAATGCCAATGTCTCTGTTTTTTTCAATGGGGTATTGCCGCGCCATATTTTTACCAGCCGAAATGCGCGAAGGCCCTGTTTGCCTGTGCCATTCTGTGGGTATCGTCCTTTTTCTTTACCGCGGCGCCCGAGTTCAAAGAGGCCTGTATCAGTTCCTCCGCGAGCTTCTCCGCCATCCTTTGGCCTTTTTTTGAACGAGCGGCCTGTATCATCCATCGCAAAGAAAGAGTAAGGCGCCTGTCCCCCCTTACCGGCCTTGGCACCTGATAGTTAGCGCCGCCAACTCTCTTTGATTTCACCTCGAGCATTGGCGAGGTATTTTTAATTGCTTCATCAAAAACATCAAGCGCCTCTTTTTTTGTTTTTTCCGCGATAATGTCAAAAGCGTCGTAAACAACTTCTCTTGCTACGCTTTTTTCGCCGTCCCACATAATATAATTTATGAACCTCGCGACAATCGGGTTATCGTATTTGGGATCGGGAAGTATTTCTCTTTTTACTTGGCGTCTTCGTCTCATTATTATTCTTTGGGGCGCTTAGCGCCGTATTTACTTCTTTGCTGTTTGCGGCCCTCTACTCCCGCCGTATCAAGCACTCCGCGCACAATATGATAGCGCACTCCGGGCAAATCCTTTACCCTTCCGCCGCGAATTAGTACGACAGAGTGCTCCTGAAGATTATGTCCTTCTCCCGGGATATACGCCGTAACCTCCATGCCGTTTGTAAGCCGCACGCGCGCGACTTTACGAAGCGCGGAGTTCGGCTTTTTGGGCGTTGTTGTGGTAACCCTAGTGCACACGCCCCGTTTGAAAGGCGACCAGTATTTCATCGGCTTGTTTTTGAGCGCATTAAAACCCCGCGCGAGCGCCGGCGTCTTTGTCCTTCGTTTTATTTTTCTTCTCGGCCGTTTGATCAGTTGATGAATAGTTGGCATATATTGACCATCCTACTCAAGAAGCGCATCGCTGTCAATCCTTTGCACTGGGTTTGCACTGGTTTGTCAACGGAAATAGAAATGTCTTAGTTTGAAGGAGTAGGAGAATTCGCTATTTTCGCCGCGATAATGATCGTATCGACTTACTGGGCGGTAGTAGTGGAGTTGGATGATCCCTTTACAGGCGTTTGGAATGTCCGGGTCCCGAAGGAATGGAGAGAGAAACTCGCCGAGGGGCTAGGTGACTAGCCCCTCTTTCTTTTTATTATCTTGCGTTTACCTTTCTTGCAGTATGCAGTATATTGACTAAACTTTTGTATACAATTTACGCGACCGCGTAAATTGTATACAAAAGTTTTTCTCGAGTTCCTCTCGCCTTTTATTATTTATTATACGGAGCTTACGCTTACTTCGCCGTTCGCAAATCTGGTTTGCTCAAGATGCCTTTGTAAAGAAAGTATTTACGCAAGAGATGATCATCGTGAATTTTTCCCGTGAACGTTATTGTGTGTGGCTGTATTTCTAAAAATTCAGAGACGTAGCGCATTTCTTCTTCGCAGTCAAAAGGGTAAATCCACACACTTTTTTGAAACCTTAAAAAGCCCATCTCTTTTAGTTTCTTGCGCAGAGAATCTCTAATTTGTCTTTTCTTTTCCGGTATATCAAATACGAATATCCGCCACTGCCTATCCCATTCTCCTTTTGGTTCTATCTTAAAATCTGAAAAATTATACTGTGCGAGCAACCTCCTGCCTTTTTTCGTAAGCTCAAATTTAAATTTGTTTTTACCCACTGATTTTATTTTTATATATTCATTTTTCTTGAGACGATAAATACTTTGACGCACTTTTTCCGGGTCGCTTTCTTCTGGAATATGCACCGGTATAGGCGCGTTTTGAGCGTCTAGCAGTATTTTTACCAAAGCGCCTAAAGGAATAGCCACGCCAGGCATGGTCACAACAGAGCCAGCAGCTAAAGTAAGCAGCAACCCTTTTATTATTGTAGACTTCCGCATATTTGTATTTTAGATTATGTTACCATTTTTGTATACAATTATCACGATCGTGATAATTGTATACAAAGTTTTTACCCCCCCCTCCTGTTTGAGCTAAAAGTTACAATTTGACTTTGTGCAACAAGTGTAATAAAAATTAGTATATGCTTTCATATTTTGACCTAAGACGTGGAGTACAATTTGTTCTAGATGGACAGCCCTACGAAGTTTTGGAATTCAGACAAATGGGAAAATCGCAGGATGTCGTCGTAGCGCAAACAAAAATCCGGAATCTTATTACCGGAAATGTGCTTACGCGAAACTTTCATCAGGGCGACAGGTTTGAGGAAGCCGAAGTTCTAAAAAAGCCGGCTAAATTTATCTATGGCCATCGCGACAAATTTGTTTTTTGTGAGACAAATAATCCTTCGAATCGTTTTGAGCTCTCGAAGGAAGTTCTAGGCGACGCGCTGAAATTTCTAAAACCAAATCAAGAGGTAGGACTGCTTATTTTCAAAGACCAAATAATAAATGTCGCCCTGCCCGTTAAAGTCAGTTTGAAGGTAACCGAGGCCCCACCGAACGTAAAAGGCAATACGGCCCAAGGCGGCACCAAACCCGTAACCCTGGAAACTGGCGCTATGGTCAACACCCCTCTCTTTATCGAAATGGGCGACATCATAGAAATAAACACCGAAACAGGCGAGTACGCGCGGCGAATCGAGAAGGCGAAATAACTACGCCTCCATCCCCGTTATAAGGCGAAATACCGCGTTAACTACCGGGAAAATAAATTGGAAGGCGAAAAAGATAAAGAAGAGCAAAATAATAAAGCCGTACCGCTCAAGAGTAATTTTTATGTGGCTCATATGAGGAGGGAGGACCGAAAAAAGCAATTTTGAACCGTCAAGCGGAGGAATGGGGACGAGGTTGAACACGCCAAGAAGAATATTCAGCATTACTATGATAATAAAAAGCTGAAAAAGATTTTGCACAAACGGTAAATCGGAAGTTCCCGGAAAAAATCTCAAAGCGATGCCAAAGACAGTTGCCAGCAAAAAATTTGAAATAGGCCCCGCCGCGCCAACCATTGCGGCTCCCCACTTTTGGTTGCGGAGGTTATACGGATTATAGGGCACCGGCTTTGCCCAGCCGAAAAGGAAATTTCCTCCTGAAAAAACAAAAAGCATCAAGGGTACGGCAATAGACCCCCATATATCCAAATGCTTGATGGGATTAAGGGTAAGCCGCCCCATCATCTTTGCCGTCGGATCCCCCTGCCAAAGAGCCACGATGCCATGAGATACCTCGTGGATTACTACTGACATCAAAAGGACAGCTAATTGGAATATAAGTAAATTAAAATCTCCCATTGCAAAAAATTAAGAAAGTGATATGCTAGTTCATTATGGCAACAAGTTGCCCATTATGCGGCAAACAATCTCAACAGGAATGGAAGCGAAAGCTTCTTCGTGGTAATTATAACCCAACCCACAAGCGCCGTAAATACCCAAATCTTCAGTGGGTACGTTTATGGCACGCAAAATCCGGCATGCCCGCAGGCTACCGCGTAAGGGCCTGCACGAAATGTATTAAAGGAATGTACAAAGAAGCGAAGTAATCGGGCTGTAGCGTAACGGCAGCGCACACCCTTGGGGTGGGTGAAGACGGAGTTCGATTCCCCGCAGCCCGACCGAAGACTTCGGGGGTCCGGCAGGTCATCCGACCTGCCGAGGGGTCGAATGACCCCTCGACTCCCACTGGCCCGACCAACTGAAACAGTCTTTATATGCAACCTCTCATCAAAAGTCCTTTTCGGCGCTTTTGATTTTTGCTTGACAAAAGTTATCATAGGGTGTATAATAAAAATACGAGCTAACGGGCACTCGCAGGGCTCAATCCGAACACTCATTTTTTAATTTTTTCTCAAAGCGC
>CAYJWU010000014.1:13766-21273 GCA_964374025.1 uncultured Candidatus Saccharibacteria bacterium | reverse complement strand
AAAAAAATCGGGTCATTTTTGTATGACCCGATAGTGAGGCGATCTATTCTTCCTCTACTTCCCTAAGATTAGTTAATGGGAACTGTCTGCCTATAAACTTTTTGATTTCGGACCTTGTCATTTCTTTAAGCTCTCGCGCTTTCAGAACAAGGACATCCAAGATAGCGACTCCGATAGCGGTTTCATCCTCAATGTGGGTTATTATCTCGCCCGGCGTAAGCTGCATATCTATCGCGGTAAAAAAAAATCGGCGCATTTTGGTCGGGTTGGCTATCCGCCCATTCCCTTAAAGCCACGAGAATTCTCCGCCGCTCCTGAGAAGTGCCCATAATGTACAAAACCTCCCTTTGTGCTAATATTCAGTATAGCAATTTTGATAAAAAAATAAAGGGGCAAGGCAATGAAAAAAGTACTTTATTTTCTCCATAGCAAGTGGTCGCTTCTTGCGGCCATATTCCCCCGCCTTTTGTTTTATGAAAGCACCCTCCGAGATACCTTCCCGGGTCTCTGGCAATATCGGCTTGAGCTTCCTCATAAAGACGGTATTACATTTTTCCCGTACATAGTTTCGCTAACAAATGGAAGGGCTGTAAAGGACCCTATAAATATAGCGGCGTACGGCGTAAATCCAAGTGAGTTCATATCCCTGTTACGGCAGGCAAATCCGCTTTGGCATCAGTTTCTGGGATCGTCATACTTCCTATACACTTCGCCAAACTACGGCTGGCGGGCAAGCGTAGCTCTAAAGCTGGATATCAACGAACGTGCTCGCGAACGCCATCACATAAGGCTTTTTGGGCTAAAGACAAGGCGCGGAGAAAAAATCACGCTCGCAGCAGGGCACCATGATTGCGCAAACCACACCGAGCGGGGAGCCCCTGTGTCCTGGGATGAAACACGCGACATTGTAGCCAAAGACATCGCTGCCACTTGCGCCCTCGGCACTCTTTGCGGACAAAGCGAACGAGTCACCGATCTCAATTGGCGAGGCGTGGAGGGTGATGGAAAAATTCTTATCATCAAGGTGAAGTAAAAAATCGCCCCGCAGTTGCGCGGGGCCTTATTTATTTTCTCCATAACTGCCGAATTTCCTCCTGCGCCTACCGTAAGATTTGATGGCCCTTGAAAAATCTTTCTCGCCAAAATCCGGCCAGAGCTTACGGGAAAAATAAAGTTCCGCGTACTCTGACTGCCAAGACAAGAAACCGGACAGCCTCCGCTCCCCTGCGGTCCTGATTATAAGATCCGGGTCTGGAAGGCCCTTGGCATAAAGCTGCAAAGATACGGCTCTTTCATTTATGTAGGCAGGGTGAACATTAAGACGAACTATTTCTTTTATGGCGTGAAGTATCTCTTCTCTGCCGCCGTAGTTTATCGCGACAACAAATGTGCCGCGGGTATTTGGGGCAGTTTCTTTCTCAACGCGCTCCATGCTCGCTGCCAAATCTCCAAAACCCCTAGTTGCCAAATCTGCCCTGTTTCCTATAAACCTTATACGCATGTTCTCCCCCGCAAAATCAGGTAGTTCCTCAACTGCCTTGCGGAAAATATCAAAAAGAAAGTTTACCTCTTCGAACTCTCGGAGCCAATTCTCCGTAGAAAAGGCGTACACGCTAACCACCTCAATGCCCTTGTTAAAAATATAAGGTATAAGCTTTTTTGCGTTTTCGTATCCTGCCAAATGTCCGGCGGATCTCGAAAGTCCCCTCTCTTCTGCCCAGCGGCCATTGCCGTCCATAATTATTGCTACATGCCTTAGCATATTATCTCCTGTTTATTAAAGTACTGCCTAGCTAAATGACCTATGCGGCACAATACCATAAAATCTGCGGCATCACAAGATATACTTGATTGCTTTTTCGTTCTACTATAAAAGGCCTGCTCATTAAAAACTGAAAAAGGCTGCAAATCCGAAATGCTCGAGGTGATAAAACATGAAGGATAAACTGAAATTTCTAAAGACAGTGCCGGGAATTCTTTTGCTTACTGCCGTTGTTCTTCTAATTACAGCTGGCAGCCTCTGGTACTTGAACCAAAAATCCAAGGCGGATCAAGAGAAAAAAATAATTGCCGGATTAGAGCACAAAGACGTAAAACAAATAACGCCACAGGACTTTCGTGTGCTTTTCAAAAGAGCGGAAAGGATAGACTCCGGCGATCAGATGGATGGATATGTGACAAAAGGCCAGGTCGCTTGGATTGTCACGCAAGCAGATCCAAAGGACTCTGACACCGTGAACCTAGTAGGCAGATATAGTTTTGACATCGCGGGAAAAGCGCAATTTTTCAAGACCAGCCCAAGAAAAGTAGCTGTTGGGCGCCTAGAATCATGGGCCTCTGCCAACGGCGTAAAAACTAACAATGTGCAAGGCATACCGGACCCCTCACAGCCCAAAATTCTTTCCTTTATAAAATCCGGTCCCGGCATCTTAGGTATACTGATGGTGCTTGTTATCGCGTCGCTCTTTATTTGGATGTTCTGGCGCGGTCCGATGAGCGGAAGCAAAAAATTTTTACGAACACGAAAAGAGCGCGCCATAAAAAATAAAACACTGTTCGCGGATGCCGGAGGGGTCAGAGAGGCAAAAGAGGAACTTGAGATTACCATACGCCTTCTAAGGCGTGCAAAGAGATTTGTCAGATTAGGGGCTATAGGCAAACGCTTGTCTCCAAGAATTAGAAAAGGCATACTTTTGGTGGGGCCGCCCGGCACTGGCAAGACATTGCTTGCCCGTGCCATGGCCAATGAGGCAGGCGTTCCGTTTCTTGAAGCTTCTGGTACAGAATTTGTGGAAATGTTTGTGGGTGTGGGCGCCGCGCGGGTAAGGGACTTATTTAATAAAGCAAAAAAACTGGCGCCGTGTATAGTTTTTATTGATGAAATAGAAGCAGTGGGACGCAAGAGGACCGGGGGACTGGGAACCAGCGGCGACAGAGAGGGCGAGACCACGCTCGGCGAACTTCTGAACCAGATGGACGGATTTGATAAAGAAACTGGCGTGCTTGTCATCGGCGCTACAAATATGCCAGAACTGCTTGACAAGGCGCTCAAAAGGCCTGGACGCTTTGATCTTGAAGTTCTGGTAGATTTACCCGACTTTAACGACCGGGTTGCGATTTTAAATGTCCATACAAAATCGCGTAGCTTATCAAGTGATGCAAATCTTGAAATTATTGCCAAACAAACCCCCGGCTTCTCCGGAGCGGACTTGGAAAATCTTGTGAATGAAGCGCACATTATTGCTGATTTGCGCCTTGGCGAAGAAGAGGAAAAATCAGCGGAAATCACCATGAAAGATTTAGAAAATTCCATTGATAAGGTGACCTTCGGGGGCCAAAAGAAAACCCCGATGTCAAAAAAAGACAAGCGTCGTTTTGCTGTACATGAGGCGGGTCATGCCCTGGTTGCCTATGTACAAGAAAATAAAGGGGGCGAGCCGGTCCACAAGATTTCTGTTGTACAGCGCTCCCACACAGGAGGCCATGTCAAAACGCTTCATGACGAAAGCTTGGCCAAGCCCAAGAGTTACTACAATGCGCGACTTGCGCTTTTTGCCGGCGGATACGTGGCGGAGGAAATTTACTTCGAAGGAGACGTAAGCGCGGGCGCCTCAGGGGATTTGGAATATATGACTAATCTTGCCCAACTCATGATTGCCAAATGGGGAATGGGAGACCACGAAGCGTTGGGGTTTAGAACTTTTGGCAAGGGGCCCCATCTCCGGTTTCTTGAAGGAAGCAACATGGGAGAAGCTGATTTTTCTCCGGCTACCGCAGTGCTTGTGGATGAAGCCGTAAAAAAGTTAACAAATGGGGCCAAAGAACTGGCCAAGCAAATCCTAATAAAAGAAGGGGGGAGATTTGAATATATGGTGGAAAGGCTGATAGATGCCGAAACTATTCAAGGCGACGATCTGCGAAAACTACTGGAAGAGCCCATCCCCGCTTCCAAATAACGCATACATTTAAAATCCACGCAGGCGCGTGGATTTTTTTATTTTTAACGCCAAAATAAACTAAAAAGGCGAGGATGACTCCTCGCCTGTCCGACATTAAAGGTGCGGACATTCGCTCCATTCGGCGTGCAGCGTTCCATGCATCATACGAGCGTCTTCGCCCATTTCATTTTGCATCTTCGGACACATATTCTGACTAAACCAAGATTGGCATTTCTTACAAACACCCAAGTGTTCTAACGAAAGCTCCATATGGGCTTCGCCTACTTTTTTTATCTCGCTCGCATCATGTAGCTGCCGAACTATTCTCTGCGAACCATTGCAGTCCATAAATCACCTCCCATAAAAAGAACATGCGATATTTTTATATTACCAAATATTATTTTAAAAGACAATAACTAGACAGACAATAACTAGACAACTCGACAAGTGTAGAAATAGTAGCGCCACGGGGAGTCGAACCCCGGTTACCGCCGTGAAAGGGCAGCGTCCTAACCACTAGACGATGGCGCCGTGCCTATATTTTGCCATATTACTTGAAAAAAGACAAGATTTGGCTTATGCTGGCTATATCATGAAAATTTTAGCCATTGAAACGTCCTGCGACGACACATGCGTAGCTATACTAGACGCGAGACCCGTAAGGAGCAGCAAAATCCCCCGTTTTCACGTGCTTTCTAACATCGTGTCCTCCCAGACAAAAATACACAAGAAGTATGGAGGGGTGGTGCCGTCGCTTGCAAAGCGAGCGCATCAGGAAAATCTGCTGCCAGTGCTCAAAGGGGCATTGAGAGAAGCCGGCATGTCTGAAGTTAAAAAACCTAAGATTGATCTCATTGCCGTAACGCACGGCCCCGGCCTTGAGCCGGCTCTTTGGGCTGGGGTGAATTTTGCACGAGCGCTCTCTTATTGGTGGAGTACTCCACTGCTTGGCGTAGATCATATGGAGGGTCATATAGCTGCCAATTTTCTACAGAAGGAAAAAGTAGAGTTTCCTTCTATAGCGCTTGCTGTCTCCGGCGGGCATACACAGCTTATTTTAGTTAAAGACATTTTGAAATACAAACTGCTTGGTGAAACTGTTGATGACGCGGCGGGAGAAGGATTTGATAAAGTCGCGCGGCTTCTTGGTCTCGGCTTCCCCGGAGGACCGGAAATCGCAAGGATCGCGAAACAAGGCAACCCAAGCGCCTTCGCTTTTCCACGCCCCATGCTCAATTCGGGTGACTATAATTTCAGTTTCTCGGGGCTTAAAACCGCGGTTTTGTATAAAATAAAAAAAATACTGGGCTTAGATTTGAATGCAAATATTACGGAGAGTAAGTTAAGTAAAATTAATCTAAAAACAAAAAGAGATATCGCAGCTTCTTTCGAGCACGCCGTAGTTGATGTTTTAATCTCAAAAACTATGAGAGCCGCGAAGGAATACAACGCAAAAACTGTAATGCTCGCTGGCGGCGTCGCCGCAAACGAAGAACTGCGCAAACAGCTTGGTCAAAAAATAAAACAACTAGAAAAAATGGGGGAACTAAAAGCTATAAGCTATAAGCTACCAGCTCGTCAATTAGCCACCGACAACGCCGCTATGATCGCCGCGGCGGCGTATTTTAGGAAAAATAAAGCGACCCTAACCAGATGGAGAACCCTGCGCGCCAATGGAAACTTAAAAATTAGCTAACTAAAATTATTATCTTTCTTCAAGAAATAGGAGCGACTCTAATGCCCTCAAAAAAGTCGTCTATAAAGTATTTATAATCGCGGTACTTGTTTGCCACCGATTCCACAAAGTTATAAGAGTCCTCTATATCGTCGCTAAATATCAGCTTGCCCTTAGTGATGATTTTGTACTGAAAATGGAGCGGGGCTTCATCTATGAGAACCAAATCTATCTTGTACTTTTTGATTAGAGATTGAATTTCAGATGCTAAATTCCCATAAATTTTACCTATCGCGCCGCCACCAGGAAGTCCGTTCGTAAACCGAACTCCAATATCTAAGTCGCTATCCTCTCTTGCAAATCCGTCAATCCGCGAACCAAAAATATATACATCCACGATGCGATATTTTTTAGCAATACCTCCCAGTTGCTCTAGCCGTTTTTTATCAAAAATGTTTTTCATTAACGCCATAGTAGCATACATCCGCCAAAAATAAAACCCGCCATGATCGCCGCGGCAGCGTATTTTAGAAGAAACAAAGCGACATTAACTAGATGGAAATCTTTAAAAGCCGACGGAAATTTAAAAATTAAATAAATAAAAACTCGTCTCCATCAGGAAACGAGTGAACGAGTGTTCGGTGCTCATCATTGAACATTGATAAGCGGCTCATCGCTTGTTAGGAATCTTGCGATTTTCATCTTTGTAAAAAGTATTTGTTAGTCAAGCACAAAACGGTGAAGTTTCGCAATAGTTGTACTTACAGGGCTTGGATCCAGATGATAAAAGTGCCAGCCCCACTCAGTCTTTGCTGGCGTATGGAGATAAACTTTTCCATCTTTCACATAGGGGTTAAGCGCAGGGTTGATAACCTGCACAGCTTCCTCTGGCGACAAACGCCTTCCGTCTTGCGTCTCAAAAGTCATACGCTCTAGAATAGAGCTTTCGTAAGGCCCATGCGTCTTTGGACCGAAATACTTCAAATCGATTGTGTGCACTTCTTCGCCGCGATCATATGCTGCCCGGTCCAACCCCGGACTAACTCCCCAACTAAAGTAAACAAATCCCCACACAAGAAAGTTAAAGAGCAAAATCCCCACCATAAATCTTCTCGTGTTCAGTGTGCGCAACATTCGATTCTTTGTCATAACTAATCGATTACCTCCTTTTCTTATTCTTGCCGAAATTGCTTGTTTAGCTTAGCAAATATACTTAATTTTGTCAAGACTTTTTATCAAAAGTGTTTGGTGTAATAATAATATGTATGTCCAAGCGGCAACGGCTTCCCAAGGCCTACGACCCGAAGGCCACTGAACAAAAAATTTATAACCTCTGGCTAAAGAGTGGGTTTTTTAATCCCGATAAGCTTCCCAAGCGGCATAAGAAGCCGTTTACGATTGTTATTCCCCCGCCAAATGTGACTGGGGAGCTCCATATGGGGCATACGCTTCAACATATAACTCACGATATTATAATCCGCAAGAAACGGATGGGGGGATATAAAACTCTTTGGTTGCCGGGGACGGATCATGCCGGAATCGCGACTCAAAACAAAGTTGAGCAAAAGCTGAAGAAGGAAGGGAAGACGCGTTTTGACCTCGGCCGGGAAAAATTCGTGGAGGAAGTTTGGAAGTGGAAGGAACAATACGGAAATATAATCCTTGGCCAGATGAAGAAACTCGGAAACTCCTGCGACTGGTCGAGGACGCGCTTTACAATGGACAAGGATTACATGACGGCAGTGGAGACGGCATTTGAACATTACTACAAAAAGGGTTGGATCTATAAGGGATTGAGGGTTGTAAACTGGTGCGTGCGATGCGGGACATCGATATCGGATCTTGAATTGGAGTATAAAGAAGAACAGGGGAAGCTTTGGCATATAAAATATCC
>CAYJWU010000014.1:0-13666 GCA_964374025.1 uncultured Candidatus Saccharibacteria bacterium | reverse complement strand
ATCTTGAATTGGAGTATAAAGAAGAACAGGGGAAGCTTTGGCATATAAAATATCCTATAAAAAACACAACCTCCCCCCATCCCCCTCCTTACGAAGGAGGGGGGGAACGAGGGGGTGGTAGTAAGTCAGGAAATAATTTCGTCGTTGTCGCCACAACTCGCCCCGAAACCATGCTTGGGGACGCGGCCGTGGCTGTAAATCCCAAGGATGAACGATATAAAGATTTAATCGGCCAAACTGTTATTCTGCCCATACAAAATCGGGAAATTCCAATAATTGCCGACGAGGCAGTTGACCCCAAATTTGGCACAGGCGCGGTGAAGGTAACGCCTCTGCACGATTTTAACGACTGGGAAATAGTGCAAAGGCATAAGTTAGCGCAGTATAAAATAATAAACGAGAGGGGCCGAATGACCAAAGAGGCGGGAGCAATATGCAACGGCCTCAATGTAAGAGAGTGCCGCGAAAAAGTTATCGGGGAGATTCGCGCGCAAGGTTTGCTTGAAAAAGAAGGAGATTTCACCCATCAAGTCCCCCACTGCTACAGATGCAACTCCACAATTGAGCCGCTTGCGAGCGAACAATGGTTTCTTAAGATGGACGACCTTGCCAAAACCGCGATAAGGGCCGTCAAAAGCGGAGAGGTAAAATTTATTCCGAAGCGCTGGGAAAAAATTTATCTGGATTGGCTAAAAAATATTAAAGATTGGAATATTTCGCGGCAGCTTTGGTGGGGGCATAAAATACCCATAGAAGGAGTCGAGGACGTGCTGGACACATGGTTCTCAAGCGCGCTTTGGCCCTTCGCGACTCTCGGATTTCCTAAAAAAACTAAGGATTTAAAAACCTTTTACCCCACAGATGTAATGATAACCGATCGTGGTATAATCAATTTATGGGTAGCAAGAATGATTTTTTCCTCTTACGAGTTTCTTGGCAAAAAACCGTTTAGCGATGTAATTATCCACGCGACTGTTCTTGCCAAAGATGGCCAACGCATGAGCAAATCTCTCGGCACGGGCGTTGATCCGCTTCTGCTTATCGAAAAATATGGCGCGGACGCCACTCGTTTTGGTATGATATATCAAGCAATGGGAGGACAAGACATTCGCTTCGCGGAAGAACACATAGTGGCGGGGAGGAAGTTCTGCAATAAAATATGGAATATAAGCAGGTTCGTAATGCTCCAAGCCCCAGACCATAAATCACAAATCGCAAAACCCAAAACAAAAAGTGACAAAAAAATACTTTCGCAACTCAAAAAGACCATAAAATCCGTAGATAAATATATCGAGAGCTACCAATTCGGCCATGCCGCGCACACTCTCTACGACTTTGTCTGGCACGATTTCGCGGATGTATATATAGAACAGACCAAGAAGCAAAAAAACGAAGAGGTTCTTCTCTATGTGCTCGCGGAAACACTGAAACTTCTTCATCCATTTATTCCGTTTATCACAGAAAAAATTTACCAAAACTTGCCACTCAGGAAAAAAACAATGCTGCTCGTAGAAAAGTGGCCCAAGTAAATGCAATATCTTATTTACATACCCCTTGCGATTATTCCAAGCCTAATTTGGCTTCTTTGGTATCTTCACAAAGATAGGCACCCCGAACCTAAGGCAATGGTAATCAGCGTGTTTATCTGGGGCATGCTTATTGCTTTTCCCGCGATACTTATTGAAAATACGGCGATTGAAACTCTCAAAATCTTTTCTCTGCCCACCCTTCCGTACACCATCATACTGTATTTCATAGGAGTTGCCGCTACCGAAGAAATTCTTAAATTTCTGGTTGTATATTTCAGGGTTATCAAAAGAACAAATGAACTTGATGAGCCCACGGACGCGATGATATATATGATTATCGCGGCGCTCGGCTTTGCCGCGATAGAAAATATTTTCCTTTTAGCCCCGCTATTTGACAAAAACTTTGTTGAGACCCTCGGTATAGCTTTCTCGAGATTTGTAGGGGCCACGCTCCTCCACGCCGTCGCCTCCGCGATAATCGGCTACTACCTCGCCATATCTTTGTTCAGGTCGTCCAAAAAGTTTTCAGCCCTTATCCCCGGTTTTACACTTGCCATACTATTGCATGGATTTTATAATGTATTTATAATATATATGGAGGATCAATTTTATTTTATATTTGTCGTAGCGCTGATGCTAATCTCCGCGGTTGTCTTAATCTCTATGTTCTTCAAAAATCTTTCTAAAATTAAATCTATAACTCAAACAAAATAATATGCCAAACTTTTTCAAAAAACTTACAAGCTCCTTTAAGATGGGTGATGATGATACTTTCAATGACGATCCCAGGAACGAGGAAACCCCGGAGGAAGAAACTGAGGAATCCGCAGGAGCAGAAAAAAATGAAGGGGACCAAGAATTCGGCGAAGAAGCCCCGGAGGAAGCCTCCCCAGAACCCGAGGAGGAAGAAAGACCATACACAATAGCCCAGCTTGCCAAAGCCAAAACAAAGGAATCCCCGATAAGCATATATTCAAAAGGAGAGTCGGGGGAAAACGAATCCAATATACCCGAGGGCCAGCTTGCGATAGATGTATACGAAACCCCCTCTGAAATAGTTGTTAAATCCACAATAGCCGGCGCAAAGCCCGAAGATTTGGATGTTGGCATAGAAGACAGCACCGTAAATATCAGAGGATCAAGGCATAATGAAGAAAAGGTTAAAGGAGAAAATTACCTCTACCAGGAATGCTACTGGGGGACTTTCTCAAGGTCCATAATCCTTCCCACGGAAGTGGACAGCGACAAAGCCGAAGCATCCCTTAAAGACGGAGTTCTCACTATTAGAATCCCCAAAATCATAAAGGAGAAAGAGAGAAAAATCAAGGTTGTGGCTTGACCGAAGAGAGGGACCTTACAATCTCTCTATCGTCCCAGGGGATTTTGCCGCCTTTGACCATCATCCACGGCTCCGCGCCCTTGCCGGTTATTATTACGGTGCACTCTTGTCCCGCTACGCGGGATCTCGCGCAGCGAGATAGGGCTTTTTTTATTGCCTCCTTGCGATCCAGAATCCTGTAATAATTCTGAATTTCCGAAAATCCGGATTCAATTTGGTCTAAAATATAATCCGGATCTTCTTCGTATGGATCTTCGTTGGTAAGTATAATCTCATCGCAATAATGGGCCGCGATCTTCCCCATTTGCGGCCTTTTCCACTTATCCCTTCCGCCACCCGCGGCCCCGAGAACGCATACGAGTTTGTAGTTTATGGTTTTTAGTTTGTAATTCTCCTTTATCGTCTTATATACTTTTTCCAGAGCGTCGGGCGTGTGGGCGTAATCCACAATTACACTAAAGGGCTCTTTTATGACTACTTCCATTCTTCCGGGCACTCCTATAAAATTTTCGAGCACTCGTTTTATAACCCCCATATCAATCCCCTGGGACAGCCCCGCATAAGCCGCGGCTAGGGCATTGCTTAGGTTAAATTCGCCCGGCAGGGATAGTTTTGGGTCAATATCTTTTATTCTTGTGCTATATCCATATTTTTCCCCCCTGCAAAGATTTGAAAAATATTCCGCGTTCTCGTCGTCCAAATTTATAACGCAAGCTTTTGCTCTTTTGAATAATTCGCCCTTTGCTTTTTTGTAATTTTCAAATCCGCCATGAGATTCTATGTGCTCCGGCGTCAAATTCGTAAATACTGCGACATTAAAATCAATAAACTTGTGCCGGTATTGTTTTATTCCTTCAGAAGTTACTTCCAGAACCATATATTGGCACCTCGCGTTTACCGCTTGCCGCAGGAATTTCTGTATTTTCATGCGACCGGGCATAGTCATCTTAAGCTCGTTCTTCCATTCCTTCTCCCCTATCTTAAACCTAAGCGACGATATAGACGCCACCTTGTATCCCGCCGCCTCAAGTATGGCCGTTGTAAGATGCGTGACTGTGGTTTTGCCGTTTGTCCCGGTAACTCCTATAACTTTTATTTTCCTAGTTGGAAAACCATAAATCACCGCGCCCAAAAACGGCCAAAATTGGTGATACAAGCTTTCCAAAAAACTTGGTACCATTTTTTGTATTACTTCTTTCATGCAACACATATAATAACGCTTAATTACAAAATAAAAAAGAGGCATGTGCCTCATTTATATAAGTAATCTACTACCGAATCACTTCGACATTATAGAAATCGTCGAGGAAGAAGTAGCCATCTTTTTCTCTAAAGCCGTTAATTTTACCGTTGAAGCCCAAGTTAATTATTCTAAGACGAACCAATCCATTTTTCGTAAGAAGCACATGCGGTTCCTCTGGTATGTAAAAGTGGTAAATGACATTAACATCTTTGTCCACTACTGGTTTTGTGGAGATTGCAATCATCCATCCATCGGCCCCTACAATCGTAGGGGAGTTCATGTCAACTTCCACAATATCTCCTACCCTTAGGAGAGATTTTTCGGAATCGAAAAAGTGCCTAGATTGAAGGGGCAGTAGGTTTGGAAAACGTACTTCTCGATCAACCAACTCCTCTCCCCCAATCATTGTAATGGCCTCTGGCGGAGATAGTCTGAAAACAGGACCGTAATGCTGCCAAGTAATCGGCACTACTGCCGCAAGCGCTAGTATTACGACAAAAAAACTCATTATGGCTATCCATAGCTTAACTTTACGATTCATTTATATCCTCCCACCAAAGAATGTTGTCCAAAGATCTACAGAATACAATACCAGAGTTAAACAATATATGTCAAGCAAAAACAAAAGGCCGCCCGTGGTACCACGGAACGACCGGATATACCCCCATCATAAGGCCTCTAGACGTGAGGGTTGCTTTTCCGCATGGTCACAAGACCGTGGGTATTGTCTGCTCTTGCCCAAGGGCAGACTGCACTGGCGTCCCCAAACAGATTGGGCCCTCATCTATCAGGGGGCAAGCGGTAATACATCTGGGCCCGCTCACATGCATTCCTACGGACAAAAGCTATCAAAAAAGGGCGGGGCACCAGAGGGTTTACCCACGAGCGCTACGCCCTTTTAGGGCTCCTAGCTTATCTAGGTTAGGATTCCCAGTGTGCCGTTACGGGTTTGGGTGCTGAAGGTTGCCCCAAAGAGAAAGAGCGAGTTATCATCTTTTGAAGGAGAGAAGCCACCCTCCCCACGTAACTTCCACTCGTCCGTCTTTTCTCCCACGCCTACAAGTGTTATCTTTTTTACGAAAAATATTCTCTGATCATCAGGCAGAGAAACATCGGAGCGAACAACAAACTGTAGCTCTCCTCTTGCAGAGACATTTTCTCGCCTTTCCCCAAGATCCTCGTAATCCATTAGCTCATAACCAAAAAGGGATGCGACTGATAGGGCTAGATCCCGCTTAGAGAAACCTTCCGTAATCCGAAATGTCCGTAATCGCGGCGGCATAAGACACCCCCCAAAAAAACTTCCCGATAGGCTCAGGATGGCCGTTCCCCCCGATTAGTGGGGAGCACCTGCCCACACGCGTGAGGGTTCAGGAATTATATGTTCATTATAGTATGAACAATGCTTTTTGTCAAGCGGATCGTACTTTGGGGACATATCTTGAATAAATCCCCCTTAAAACAGTTTCTTTGCCTCCTCCCAAAATTCTGGATGGCCGGCTTTGTCTTTGAGCCATGCCCACCATTCTACGCCCCAAAGATAAGTTTGGGAATATCCGACACTTCGGGCATACTTAATATGTTTTTGAAATCGCTCTATGCCGAATCTCCCAAATTGTCTATCGAGCGTATCAATATCGACGGGCATGCCCGCGGTCCATGGCTCTGCCTGAAGCTCTACCACAATAACATCCCTCACATTCGGCAAAAGTTTTTTCAGAACCGCGGCCTTTTTCCGGTAAAAAGCAGGGGGGAGAAAATCATAACTGATAAATCCCACCAATTTCCACGGCACTATTTTATACATAGTTGTGCCGAATATATCTCCCTGCGATCCCGCGGCGAGCCAAAAACTTAGCTCTCCGCTGTCTGTGACAACAACAGGACGCGACGAGTCGAGCCCCCGCGCAAACAAGACCTCTTCTTCAAAAAATTCCCTGTCTTTCTCCGGGCATATCCCAAATGGGAAGAGCGGCTCATTTTCCACCTGCCACGCCCGGATTGCCTGCTCATCTTTGTAGCGAGATACAACATTCTCTAGCATTTCAAAAACAGCGCCGTTCTGCTCTTCCCTGTTCAAGTCGTAAGCCCATTCGGGGATATGGCACTCGGGCCAACGAGGAAGTTTGCGGCCAATGGCAAGTAAAATCTTAACGTCTCGCTTCTTTGCCTCTTCAATTTGCCAATCGAGAATTTCAAAACTAAATTCGCTTCTCTTCGGCTCAATATCGCTCCAGTATGCTGGAAGGCGCAGATACTTTACGGCTAAATCATCAAGAATATCTATATATGTTTCACGCCAGTCAAGCCCTAGTCCCTCGGCCTGCTGCCGCGAGAAAGTTACGCCAAATTTTGTATCCTGCGCGGGCTGTCCGGGATAAAATGCGAATATTAATACACCGCCAACAAAAAAAACAACGACGGAAACGATAATGAGTTTTAGAAATTTTACTGCCATGCTATCGCCAATATAATTATCCCCGCGACAATCAACCCCGTGCCTAAAAATTTACCGAACAATGCTTCTTTATGCAGTTTTTCCTTCAGAATACCGGGGAATCTTTTTGTCAAAAACACAGCGCCAAAAAATACCAGCGCAAACTGCACCCCCTGAAGCGCGCTTACCAACGAAATCTCTGGGCCGCGGGCAAGGGCTATGGCCGCATGCTGCAGGAAAGACGCAAGCCCCCCTGCGGCGTTTTTAACCAAAAAAACTACACCCGCTTTCTTGGGGGGAGACTTTTTATGAGCAAAAATCATTCTGCGAACATCCGGCGAAAGCAAAAAGGAAAGCGAAATTGCAATCGCCCCCACCCTTATCCAGACGATCGCGCTTGTAAAAGATTGCCCTTCAAATAAAAACTTTGCCAATGCGAAATACAATCCGAAGAGAACCGACGCTGTAAATATGAAGGCAAACCTTTTCAGATTATGAACAAGCTTGATAAATCTTTCGAAAATAATTACGAAACTGCCCGCCATAAGGACAAAAAATGCCATAAGTTGCAAGGGGCTTGGGAGCTCTTTTGTCCAGATATATATAAAAACTAAAGTGAAAATTGGAACAAGGCCTCCTACCGCGATACCTATACGCGAAACTTCCCCCACGCGAAGCGCGGAAAAAAATAAAAATAGCGCGAGGGTGTGTAAAATGCCCCCCAGAATCCCTAGAAAAATTAGGGTTATATTTTCCCTTTCAATGCCGAATATCGCAAGGGGCAATACAAAAACGCCGAGAATTCCCATGTAAAAAGTATAGACACGAGCGTCCGGAATAGGCCGCGCTAACAAATATTTATCTATGATGGTTACCGCGGCAAAAAGAAAGTACGCGGCAAGAGCGGAAAATAACCACATGAAACAGTTTTTGGTTTTTAGTTTTTAGTTAATGTAATCGCAAGATTCCGTAAGTTATAAAGCTTATACCAAAACGGCTGAAAAACATAGTCATACGAGCCAATGTATTCTGCTTCTTTCCCTCCGAATCCTTTCTTAAATCTTGTAAGTCCGGGCCACTTCTTTTCATCTATTCCCCAAAAATCGTATTGCGTAAATCCATTATCTTTCGCATACTTTATCGTCTCCCAGTGCAAAAGATATGGAACCATTAAACTTCGACATTCATAGTCAGACGCTCCGTGTAGGTAATACGCGGTATCGCCGTAAAAAAGTATTATATTCGCCGCAATAATTTTCCCTTCGTATTTTGCAGTAAATAAGCGGGTTATGGGCAGTTCTAAAAGCTTCTTATAGTATTCTCTGGCGTAAGTACTGAATTTATCCCTGTCTGCGGTCTTCTGCAGCAACGTCCAAAACTCCTCGCAGTCATTTGACATTTGACATTTGACATTTGAGTTTCGCCTCGCAAGGCGAATATTATATCTCGTCTTGCCATGCATCTCGCTAAGCAGTTCCTCTTCGGATTTTGTTAAATCAAGCACAATCGTCCTCTGCGGCTGTACTTCTTTTTTTGATTTCCTAAATCCAGCATTCAGCAGCTCTTTGGACAACTCTTCGTTCTCTGTCATAGGCTCAAGCTTTAGAAATACCGCATTATGTTGTTCTGCAAGCGCTTGAAATTTAGAATTTTGAAAATTGTTTGGAAATTGTCCGCCAGCTGGCGGATTGGGGATTGGAAATTGCGCTCCAGCCGAGTATAAATAGCTTTTCCCAAGCGCCAGTGATAACTTAGCGACCAATATATCGTCGACACAAAATATCTCTCGCCCAAGGGAGCGCTGAAACTCCTCCCATTCCCTTGATTGCAAAAAATGCCCTTGTCTGTCTACTTTACTTTTCTTATTTTCAAATCCTTGCATATTTTATTCGCCAAAAAATCATTTATTTCTCGGTGGCGAGGGACTGTTGAAGTGAATCTATTATTAGGATTTACAAAAACGCTATGATTTCTCCCCTCTCTAAATAAAAAGCATCCCTGCCTTATGAGATGCATTAAAAGCTGGCGTCGTTTCATGTAAATGCCTCATTAGCGCACCGTCAGGGGCTCCCTTATATACTCGTCGGCGCTCCTTCCTTTGCGCGAAAGGGTACGATTTGTTTCTAGAACCAATCCTAAAGCTTCTTGTAAATTCTCGCGAGCTTCTTTCAGGGTCTTGCCTTGCGTATTCACTCCGGGAATTTCTTCCACCCAAGCGACATACCATTTATCTATTTTTTTAAAAATTGCGTTAAGCTGCATGTCTATATGATATACTACTTTCCTAAAATCTTCAATGCCGCTTTTACTTTGTTCTCCACTCCTTCGATGTTATCCGGTATTTCGCGCAAGGCCTGCTGGGCTTGGCTCCGCGTGTAGCCAAGGCCAGTGAGAGCTTCTATGACATCACCGCCCTCGCGTAAGTCATCCCCTTCGCCAATTCCCATATCATGCAGTTTATCTTTTAGCTCCATAATTATGCGCTGGGCGGTCTTTTGCCCGATCCCCGAGACGCGAGTCAATATAGAAGTGTCCCCCGAAGCAATGCCTCTTTTCAGTAAATCAAGCGGCCCGGCCGACAATACGCCCATCGCTCCCTTTGGCCCAATTCCTGAAATGCCTATCAACTGCTCAAAGAAATCGCGTTCCTCGCGAGTTTTAAACCCATACAAATCAAGCAGGTCCTCGCGCACATGTAGATGGGTAAAAATTTCGACCTCCTGACCCAGCGAATAAGCCCCCAAGGTTTTTGCAGTGCAAAAAATCTTGTAGGAGATGTTTCCGTTAAAAACTTCTACAAAATTCTCGCCGATGTATTTGATTTTACCCTCAAGTGAAACTATCATCATATTGATTATATACCCAAATTAACCAAATAAAAAGCCGACTATATTAAGTCGGCGTCTATTCTATTACTGCTTTGGTGATGGGAAGAGGGTGCCTATAGCCACAACTGGAACGAATCCTTGTTGGGGTTCATAATTTATAGCTACTCCCAAAACGACTGGGGAGCCGTCTTCTGTCTTTCCAAAAACCATGCTCCCCGGCAAAACTTCTGGGGATACGGGTATCACGGTGAACACGCCTTGCGATATAACCCTGCCATCTTTGGGCGCGTTGGATATAAATCCGACGTTCCCTTCGTTGGATGGCAGATCGGCGCCGCCGCTCAAATATACCATGTCAAACATGTTAAAGTTCCTGTAATCTCCTCTTGGAAAATTACACCCCCTCTGGGCGTGAGTTGATGTAAACCCTTCGGGGGCTTTTACGATTATATACCCGTGCTCTCTTAATACCCTTACGGAATTTTTGACATCCAGAGGCATAAAATCCTCTCCGATAAACACAACGGAGGAAATGTTGGGATCTCCCTCGGGAAACTTTTCCAAACCATTCTCTTCCATAAATGATTTGACGCTGGCTTCAAGAAGACTAACATCAAAGAACATATCCGGATTTAGTATCGCAACCTCATCTCCGCAAACAAGGGAAAGCGTTACTGTGCGCTGAAATTGTCTTGGCGGATTTCCCCAAACGTACCCTACGGCAGTGGGGGTCAGGAGGCTTCTCCCAAGGGCCTGAACCTCATCCGCAAAAGGGATGGTGGACGAGGGACGCGCGACAACGGCGCTAATTTCTTTGACAACCGTGGCGGTTGGATTTGGCGCTTCTTTTTCGCCATTGAAAATCCCGCCGCCACATGCCGCAAGGCTCAATATGGCAAATCCACATAGTACCACTATAAACGTTCTTGATCTGTTCATATGGCCCTCCTGTCCTACTGTCTGCCTGTCATTGCTTTTTGTATGATTTGCTGAAGCGCCGATTCTGGTATTACTATCGCCTGATCCGGCTTGCTCATATAATTGCTCCACTTCCCCGGATCCGAGGCAATAAGCATTAGTTTATTGCTGGATTCAACCCTGCCTGTCATGTCACGAAACAAAACAGTGACTGTAACTTTCTCTCCATTTTCTGTAATAATCTTGCTTGCCTCCACGAATATTTTTTCTATCGCGGAGAAATATCTGTCGCCCAATAACTCGCCGCCGGGATTAAGCCCCCCCGCGGATGGAACTGGCGAAAACACTTCGCGCTCTGTGTGTCTTGGAACAAAAATGCTAAACTCCCATGTCTCTATTTGCTTATTGTATCCGTTGAACGAAACATACAGAAAATCTTCGTTTTTCGCGCTTACCATTTCGGCCAATGACGCCAGTTTCGCTGATTTGGTGTCCCCTTTTATCACATTTTTGGGCTCACTCCATGTAGCGCTAACGCATCCTGCGGTAAACACAGAAACTGCAAGCGCTACAAACAGTATTTTGATAACATGCGCGGTACTAAACATTTCGATCACCTTCCTCATCAACACTTGCTTCTTTGTAAAATGGATTTAGAAGCGCAAGCGCCATATTCTCTTCATCCGGCCACTTATTTAAATCTTCAGGAGTAAGGGGCTTAATAACTTCGTCCAGATTTGTCCAAAGATCTTCTAGCTCTTGCCCTACTATCTCGTCCACATTCAGTAGTCTCGTGCATATTCCGCCCTCTGCGAGTCTGTTGTCTTTCGGAATATCCTTGTTTTTGTCAATTAACCGCCACACATCTATAACCGCCTGACCCAGCAAAACTAAGACCATCTGGCGCTTATCCTGGTCGCTTAAAGATGACCCTGCGGGTCCCATGCCCATAGGCGAAGGCGTTACCCCTGCAAGAGAAAAGAATCGTTTCCCCTCTTTAAGATATCTTTTCCAATCCTCTTTGGAGCAGTGCCTTGGCTCCATATTAAATCGCCCGACCATAGCATCTACAAGCCGCGTTGCTTGAGCCGAATCTCCGCTTACTCCCGGCTGATTGTCTTTAAAATATAAACGTTCGGCTACGGTTGATCCCAACATAACCCGCAAAAGCCCGTCAAAGACTTTCTGGGGCTCTGGATCGCGCTCCTCTACTGGGACATGTATCACCATACCCAGCGCCTCTCCGCGAGGCATAATAGAAAGAGCGACGGGCCGCATCGCGTCTCCTATGAAATATTTCAGAGGAAGAAGGTGCCCCATAAACTCGTGATAAGCCGTTGTCTCTCTATGCTTGGGAGACGTAATCGTGGGGTTTGATTGGCCGGAACGTATATCCATAAGGGATTCTGACATAGCTTGCCAGTCCACCCACAATGTATCCCAGTTCTCTGTTCCGATCCTATCCTTAAAGCGATTCCATCTGCGCTGTTCGTAATCGCTAAGCTCTTCCTTGGCGTCAACCCTTTCCTTTAACTCCTTAAGTTGCTCAATGTAAGCGTTTCGGGTCGCGAGGGCCTTAACAGTTACCTGCTCGATATCCACATGAGCAAGCCCCACAGTCGCCCGCGCGAATTCTTTTATGCGCTCCGGGCCCTTCATGTCCGGAGCAAGAATACCCTTTTCGGCTAATCTGCTGAAAAGCAGATCCGCAAAATCCTCGCGGTCGTCCTCTTGAGGATTTCCATAGTAAACATGATCTCCAAACCGTCCGTGGCGCTTAAACGCGGCGTCAATCATATGAGGCATATTTGTCGCAGCGACAAACACGGCGTTATCCGGAGGCGCATCCGCTGGCGGTATCCTAAAATGCAAAGTTGTTTTTCCAATACGCACAAATGAGGGTATCCAAAGCGCTGTAAGCAAATCGTTAATCTTCCCTCTCCACAAACGCGACATCATAGATGGCGAACGAATTCCGTCCATCCAGTTGAGCAAGACCGGCTGTACCATCTGCCCCCCGCCACCGCCCCCCATCATCCCTCCGGGAAACATAAAATGATGAATCCATGATTTAGGCGCTTGCTGCGCGGCTTTCGCCACCAAATTAAACTCTTCATTTTCGCGAATAAATCCGAGCCCGCAAGATGCCATGCGTCCAGAAGAATCTCTCTCTAAAACATCCCACATGCTTGGCTCTTTTATGCTACCCATAGCGCCGGCGCCCCCGCCCATAACGCCGGGGCGGGCCATGAGGATCTGCTCTGCCTCGTCAAAGAAAATAACAACGTAATCATATTGTCTCTGGAGTATGCCTGCCAGAAACTTCACCACAAACATTGTCCAGATTCCAACGCCCATAAAGGCGGAGGAAAACGCGCTTGAAGGAATTATCATAATGGGCGCATTTAGAACTGTTGCCATTGCCCTCATGCTGTGCGTCTTTCCAACCCCCGGAGGACCAAACAACAAAATTCCCCTCGGCCTTATTCGCTCGCCTGCTTTTTTGATCATCTCCGTTCCTTTTGGAGAAGCGATGATCCGTATCAAAGACATAAGCTGTCTCATCGCCGCTTTTTGGCCGCGGACATCGTCCGGGGTGTTGCCCCATCGCGCGTCAGTGGGCTTGAATATTTGGATCTGCAAAATATTGATGATCATAAGGGGTCCAAACATAACCATAAATATCATCAGGAAGTTCATTGGCGCAAGAAATAAAAATGGCAATATTAGTCCGATTAGCTGGGGCCCCATCGCGTGAAATGCAAGGGCGATGCCGGCGAGTGTAAAGACAAGGAGAATCAACATAATCCGCGGGAGTATTAGAGTAAATACTGCCCATAAGCCAATAAACACATACGGCGGAAGTCTGAACAGATCGGCGGGATACATTCCAAACACACTTTTTGAAAGGTAAGAGACGAACACTAGGCAAATCACCACCGCAATGGCTCGCCCATATACACCCTTTCTCGTCCGCCATACGTTGGTATCAATGGCGTCTTCTCGTATTTCCCGTAGGGCCTTTTTTGCCTGTTCCCGACGTTCAACGCCCTTCAATGTTCCGTATTTTTCTGACAAAAAGTAATTTTCTAGTTTCTTTTTTTGCCGCATATACAGCGAACAAAAAACGATCCCTGCCGCGCAAAATACAAGAATGGCATTTACGAAGGCGGCAAGCGAGGTAAAGTGAGGCGAAGTCGCCATAATCACAAATGTAAAAAATCCAACAAGCGGCACAAATCCTATCGCGAACAAAACCCCTAGATACCCACCCGCGGTCTTCATAGCTCTCCTCCTTATTCCTATCTTGCGATATTTTTACTTTTCAAAAAACAAACAAGCTTTTTCAGCTTGCCCGTGATCTCCATCAAC
>CAYJWU010000013.1:10326-24359 GCA_964374025.1 uncultured Candidatus Saccharibacteria bacterium | reverse complement strand
TATCAACCGCGACTTTAACATTTTGAGCTTGTGTCATATGTACATATTCTATACTCAAAACACTATTTAATCCAGCTCCAAAAACAAAAAAATCGGGTCATATTTTAACTGACCCGATTTGCTATTCTATAAACTGGACTCGTCTACCCGACTTTGCAGCCGCTGCCACGCTTTTGTAAAGATTATCGGCCATAGTGTTATCAAGATCATGGTGTTCCCCCGTGCGCAGGGAGCTATCTTCTCCGCTTTGGGAACGCTCAGCGAATTCCCAAAAGTTTCCTTCATCCGACTCAAGGCTCATGTCAAATATTTGTCCGAAGATTTGCCGTACTGGGCCGAAAGCATCGGATCGCTCCAAAATATCACCGAGAAAGTTAGCGCCGGACGCCTCCATTTTTTGCTTCAATTTCCGGATATCTCTTACCCTAAGCGCAACATGCTGGAAGAAATGATCGCCATGCTTCTGTAGAGCGTGATAAACCTGTGACTCTTCCTCTCGGTTAATCGGCTCGAGTAAAGCGATCAATAAATTTCCCCACCTTAGACCGCGAAGCTTTGCGCTCGAAGGGGAGCTCGGGCTCATATCCGAATTGTCGTAGACAACCCTTGCGCCGAAAGCCGCGTATCTCTTTGTCCAAAGCTCAATATCCCATACAAGAACCGCAACGTGATCAAGTCCCAAGATTTCCTCATTTTGATCGGCTATAAATCCTTTTTCAAGAAGCTTGGCGTATATCCGCCTTACTAAGCTCGGACCAGCGTCACCGGACCGCTTAAAGTCTGTCCACGCGCCGTAAATAGCTTTCTCTGCATCGTTCCAAGTCTGCGGATTTTCCATAGTTCCCTCCCTAAAATTTTTGGTCGAAGAACTTTGCATTATTTATAACAAAAACAAAACTTTTTTGCAAATGTTATCTTTATACAAAAGTTATGCTATAGCAATAAACTTGTATAAAGATAAAAATTAAAAATCGGGGCATTCTATGATGACCCGATTTGCTTTGGCCAAATTGGGACGGCGTCGCTTGGCGCTTCGCCCATGGTATCTTCGTCGCCATGCACGGTCCAGCGCTCGTTATACGCGAAATCAAACACTTCCATTGCTTTAAGCGCAGGCTCAAAAATGTGTAAGCTTACTGCCCACTCAAAGGGAGACGCGTTCCCGATTCTATGAATAGTCTCTGGGTCTTCATCAAACTCCTCACCTTCCGAATGTATGCATCGTTCCAGCAACCCGCACCCCTCATCCCATAGAGCGAAAAGTTCCTGCGCAAGCGCGCCTTGAAGCACATAAATCTTTGCGCTAGAGCCGCCATGCTTGTGCGGTCTCGTTCTGCCTTCCGGAGCCCAAATGATACGTACGATGCACGAATCCTCGGCCCTCACTAAAACTTTTTTATAATAGGGGCGTCTCTGGGATAATGGCAAATTTTTGTGTTCTTGAATGAGCTCCGCCAAAACGCGCGTAATATGCGGGTTGGAATGGCATCCCCAAGCCCAAGATTTAAACGCATCACCGCACACTGTAGACATCCCCTTCCTCCTTTTTAAAATCTAATCACGGAGACATAGCCCTTTAAGCGGACCCTTGCTGCAAGGAATCTTTTTTGTCCCGCTACGCGGGATCTCGCGAAGCGAGACGGTATGGACTCTTCGGCCATACTCTATAAAAAGATATGTCAGTTTGAACCAATCCTTTTTGTCAAAGAGCGCCATAAGGTCTTGCTCAATTTTTACAGGATTTTGTTCCTTTGTCAAATCAAGGTGTCGGGAAACGCGCCGAACATGGGTATCAACCGCAATTCCCTCCACAATGCCGTAGGCATTTCCGAGCACAATGTTTGCGGTTTTCCGCGCAACTCCTGGAAGTGTCACCATCTCTTCCATGGTTTGCGGCAGTTTACCCCCAAAGATATCGCGGATTCTTTTTGCCGCGGCAATAATATTTTTTGCCTTGTTGCGATAAAAGCCGCAAGGGCGAATCTCCTGCTCAAAAATCTTTTGATTTGCATTGGCGAAATCGTCAAGTGTTTTATATTTCTCAAAAAGTTTCTCTGTTACCTCATTTACTTTTTTATCCGTACACTGCGCGGAAAGTATTACGGAAACAAGAAGCTGTATATTGTTATTGTATTTCAAAGCAATCTTGGCGTCGGGATATGCTTTCTTCAAACGCGCCAAAATTTTACTTGCCCGCCGTAGCTTTAGCGAAGGCGGGTTCGCCCGCTTTTTCTTTTGCAAAAATGATTCACTCATAAATATTTTGTATTTTATATAATTATATAGCGCCTACAATTTATTTCATACTTTTAGTTTTTGTCACATAACTCACGATCGTGAATAATATGACAAAAACTAAAATCCTCGTAATTTGCAATAATCACATTTCTTATTCTTGCACCTTTCATCCCAGAAAGAAAACGCGAGGATTTCGGCTGTTACGTCCTGTATTTTGTATTCGAGCTCCCTGACGTCGCCGTCGGAAATTACAAATTTTTCTTTATAAAATTTCCCGGTTTTTTCCGCCGGCTGGCGGACCGGCTCCACAAAGTCAATTTCGCCGGAGGTCATAGTATGGGGAGAATCTGGAAGCTTTTCCAGCAATAATTTATAAAACACAAGTTGTCTTCTCTCGTTTCCTTTTGCGTTCTTTGTCTTGCCTTCAAGCTCATTTCTTGTCCTTCTCTTGCCAGTTTTATAATCAACGACATTGACCTCGCCCCCTGACAGTAATTCTATCTTATCAATCTTCCCTGTCAGCCGAACTTCGCCGTCTAAAAATACATTCCTTACGGCAACCTCATTTAGCGTATTTGTATGCCAACTTCCACTATAATTTTCGTAATATTTCGAAAGCGTCTCTTTGCCCTTCGCAAGCGACTCCTTGAAATCATGTTCGCTAATCGGCTCGCGAGACAAAGCGCGCTCAAAGCGCGCGAATAGGTAATCTATCGGGGACTGTCCCCGGCTATTAGCGGGGACAGTCCCCGATAATATTAGCTTATCAAAGAAATCTGCGAGCGCACGGTGCACCGCGGTGCCATACATCTCATGTTTTGTTTTCGCGCGGGGAAGCTGCAGAAGATTGTTGTAAAAATATTTCCACGGGCATTCAAGATAGTTGTTGAGCGCTGTTGGCGAGAGTCCCCTCTTTTCGAAAACCTCCCGTAAAAATTCTCTTTCGTCTTCTTTGATGCGAATTTCCTTGCGCTTTACAAAAAATATCTTGGGGTTACGCTCAAGGCCCTTTTCGTATATTCCGCTATTGCCTGAAACTTTATGGGCGCCGGATATCTCTTCAATAAATTGCGAAGGGAAGAGTTCGCGCCCATCCTCGCGCGCGCTGGGATAACTAATATACACCTGCTTTCTCGCTCGCGTGAGCGCGACATAAAACAACCGCCTCTCGTCGCTTTCTTTATCTGAATCGGACAAATCGCGCTTATGAAACAGCGGCGGCTTTAGTAACTTACGCGTATGCCGCTTGCCCCAATGGCCCATATTTACGCCGACAATAAATACATAGTCGAACTCAAGACCCTTCGCGCGGTGCGCGGTCATCAAGCGCACGGCGTTCCGCTTCGCATTTATTCTTTTTCCGCGCAAAGAAACTCCCTTCTCCCCGATAAGCTCAAGGTGCCGTACGAAATCCCATAACGTATAATTTTTTCCGCCCGAGGCGGATCCAGCCGCGAGGCGTTTGGCAAGCGAGTCTAGGGAACGCACTCTGTTTATACCTTCCATATAGTCGCCTTTGGAAAGTACGTGGTCAAAAAATCCCGATTCGCGCACTATGGCCTCAAACACCTGCGGCGCGCTTTTGTTGTGCGCCATGTTATTCCACGAAGATAAGTTTCTATAAAAATTATTAAGCCGGATAGCGCGAGATACGCCAAGCGTCCGCATCACGCCGCGCCTGCCAAGGACATCATAAAGCCGCGCAGAGCGCTGATGCAAAAGTTTATAAATGTCGAGCGCGGGAATTTTTAAAAAATCAGCGTGAAGTGCCCTCGCGAGCGCCTCATCAGAACCAAAATCAGAAGCTGCTTTTATCAATAAAAATAAATTTTTGATATCGTTGTTTTCGAGCACCTGCTCATCCGACTCTATCGCGTAAGGCACGCTATTTTTCTCCAGCATATCTCGTATGGGGAAAGCATCGCGGTTGTCCCTATAGAGTACGGCTATATTGCGGGCGTCTGCGCCATTTTTTATAAGCCGCTTTATTTTTCGCGCCACAAAGTAATTTTCTGAATCGGAATTCTCAAAGGAATAAACTCTCGTTTTTTTCTTGGGGTAGCAGACGTTTGCCGTAAGCGGCGCCGGTATTATGGATCCTGCGGCATCAAGAATGGATTGAGTTGATCGATAATTTTCTTTAAGCGTTATAATTTTTGAATTTGGAAATCGCGAGTGAAAATAGAGAAAGTTCGCTAGATTTGCTCCCTGAAATCTATAGATTGATTGCTTTTCATCGCCTACAACAAAAAAGTTGGGGCTGGATTTGTGCGCGCACAAAAGTTCAAGTACCTTATTCTGCGCCTGATTCGTGTCCTGATGCTCGTCGGCCAAAAGATATTTGTATTGCTCCTGGAGACGCTGAAGAAGAATGCTATCATTTTCAAGCCGCTCAACAACAGAAAGAATAATATCGTCGTAATCATAGCCCACCTCCTTTAGCCGCTCTTGATACGACGAAAAAACGGCAGCCATTTCTTTGTTTTTTTCAATATTCCTCTCCCAGTCCTTGTACGGCCCTTTCGTCTTGCCCTTGTGCGGACCAGACTCGTGATGCAAATCTTCTATGGTTTGGAATTGCTTTTCTTCTGTAAGTACAAACTCGCGCAATTTTTCCGGGCCAACCCCCTCTTTTTTTATTTCCGAAAAAGTACGGAGCAGTGGCGTCACATACATAAAATTATCGCCGAAGGGTTTGAGCAATTTGAAATTTCCGGCCTCTATCACCCCCTCCAAAATCTGCATTGTGCCTATTTCGTCAACAACATTCTTGTTAAAAAACTGCGGGAATTCGTCGGGATTGTTTTGGATTATCTCGTTACAAAAAGCATGAAATGTATGAAGGGGAATATAATATGCCTTAGGACCTAAAATCTCCACAAGGCGTTTGCGCATTGCCGAAACTCCGCTCTCCGTAAAAGTAAGCGCTAAAATCTCCTCCGGTTTCGCTTTGCCTTGGAGCAAAATATTCGCGATACGCAAAGTCAAAACCTGCGTCTTTCCGGTCCCCGGCCCCGCCGCCACCATCAGAGGCCCCTCAAGCGTATCCACCGCCTCCTTTTGCTGGGGATTAAGTTGGATGTATAATTTTTGAAAGATTTCATTCATTGCACCCTCATATTAGCACTATTGCATAAATTTCTAAATAACTCACCATAAACAAAAAGGGGCTAGATGCCTAGACCCCTGCTATTATCCTTATTGCGTACTACTCGATATAGTTCATAAAACCATTATGGGAAGTAAGTCTTTTGCCAACAGATCATCAAAGAGGCCGGGCGCCATGCCTAAACCGCACCACTGGCACACATCGAGACGTAATGGAAGTTTCTTTCCCCTACACTGGAGGCATTGAAGTATTACATTCTGATTTGTCTCAGTAATCGGGGCGTTGCACCGTGGGCAGTAGCTGGTTTCACGGAATAGTACGACACTTCCTACATCGCCCCCCTCCACACATTCTTGGCAACCTACGTTTTTAAATTCCTGATACAACTCTGGCGATCTATAAATCATTGGCACATCACTATCCGGTGGGGATGGGACAATAACGATTGGTTCATCAATGCCCTTTTCGTTGAATACGCAAGACTCACAGACTCCGTCCGTACCATTGGTGAAGTCGTAATAATCTTCATTTGGAGTGCAAATATACTCTCGTTCACACGATCGACATACAACATGCTGGCCACCAAGAAATAGTCGTTTAGAACATCCTGCTGCCATATCCCCAACCTCCTTGCGCCCTAGGGAAGATTTTAAGTTACTATCTATCCTATACATCGCTATTTACTTTTTGTCAATGATTAGATCCTTTATCTTACACGCTCCACTATTTTATGCAAAAAAGAACCGACTTTCGTCGGTCACTTTGGAAATAGTTTGTCTACGATTTCGTTTACTTCGCGTTCAAGACGAGACGGCTTTTGGGGGAAAGGATATCGGGACTTTGGAAACAGTTTATCTAGGATTTCGCTTATTTCGCGTTCATCACCACACAGCCCTTTCGTAAAATCTCTTATATTCCTCCGAATCGCCTCATCGGAGAACCGTGGATTATGTCTAAGTGCTGTAAAGCGTCGAAGAATCACTTCTTTATCGGTTCGTGATAGCATCTATACACCTCCCTTCGAATCGCTTCTTGGCCCATGTAGATGTCTACAGCTAAAGCAGAGCCGGCGTTTTGGGGAAAGAATATCGGAAAGAGAGTAATCGTTCATAAAATTATGAAAATCAAGAAATTTTTTACAGTTCTTGCATCGCAGAGATTTTAAGAATAATGCCAGCAAAATTAAGAGCGGAATGCCCAAAACGGCAGTCAATATAATTTTTTGCAATACATCCCCTTCCATATCAGCACCCCCGTATCCGATTTTTATTCTAATTTCATTTCAAAGTTAAGGTACTTATTCCAGTATTCAAAAAGTTTTTGGGTGGCGACCACATCGTCCATGCAGTAGCGGGCGATCTCCTCGTAGCGGCCGTCTTTGAATGCTTGCGGCACCTCCTCCCCGCTCATGCCGCCTTCCTTGGGACTTTCAATATTAAACGCTTTTGTGACAAAATGAAGTTTCGGCAGGCGGCGGACCGCGCCATAAAAGGTAAGCTGATCAGAAAGATCAATGTGCTGTGTGCCGAATTTCTGCCCCGAAAGATAGCGATTGGGCATGATATTGCGCGAGGGTTTTATGCTATGCACGGCAGAGCGGATCATTAAAAAAGGCGCGTCAAACGCGCGGCCGTTAAAAGTAACAAACGTATAATAATTTCTCGCAACTTCCCAGAACTTTTCCAAAATTTCTTTTTCAGAGCCAACACGATAGTGGATCCCTCCATCTTCGAAATCTTTGGCTTTCTTATCGCCATCCGCGCGAAAGTATACCGCCCCCATGTCACTATCATCCCGCATTCCGATCGCGACAATCTCTCCTAGAAACGGCGAAAACGGCAGGCCCCTTTTAATCTGCTCTAATTCCCTCTCCACTTGCTCATCTGTCTCCGCGTCTCTCTCCGCCCATTGGCGAAAATAACTCTTCGTCGTCTCATCAAGCTCATCATAATTTTTGCCGGTTGTTTCAATGTCAAAAACAAGGTAGGACATACAAAAATTGTAGCATGGCATGGAAAAAAACAAAATAAAAAAAGCGGCCGTTTTTATAGGCCGCCGAAAGAACCGAACTGTTATTTTCCGCCGAGAACTTCTGGGCCGAGGATAAACTGCTGGCCCGAAGGGAGAACCACCACCTTAATGTCATCCCCCAACTTCTGCACTAGGGAGTAGCGGATCACGTTATCAGTTAGGGTCTTGTTCACTGTTTCGTTCGCTTGAGCTTGGGCATTGGCTACGGTGAGCAGTGCCTGCGCTTCTCCTTCAGAGCGCAGAATGGCAGACCGTTTCTGCCCATCCGCCTCGGCAATCGCCGCGTTGGCGCGTCCAATCGCAGAAGCCTCTGCCTGTTGAGCTTCGATCTCTATCTGACGCAGTTTATTCGTAGCTTCAAACGCTTTTTGTACTGCGACAACCTTAGACTCAATAGCTGCGGTGAATGTCGGACTGAACTGAAAGTCCGTCATGCTGATCGTTTCGGCTTCTATGCCATGATCAGCCAGACGCACTCTCAACGATTCCACGATTTCGCTTTTAACGTCGGGCCTTCGAGTTATCAATTCCTCCGCGGTAAATTTCGCCGTACCTGCCTTCACCGACTCCTGTACCGCGGGCTTAACGATCCTCTCTACATAATCGCGGCGTAGGGTCTGAAAAGTTTTGTTAACATTGGCGGGGTTTAAGCTGTAGTTCAGCGTCACCTTGGTGTGTACATCCTGAAGATCCTTGGATGCGGCTCCGGCCTCTGCTTCGTACGCCCTATTCTGAACATCCATAATCTCTACGGAGTTCATGAAAGGTTTAACGAAATAGAGACCTTCGCCTAAAGTCCTCTGGGTCACCGCGCCAAATCTTAGCACCACTCCCCGTTCACCAGGATTCACTTGTCCCACTGAAAGCACCAAGCCCAGCATCAGGACAAAAACGATCACGGCAGCGCCTATGCCCCATGGCCGCGGCGAGACCGCAAAATCGTCACTTCCTTTTGCTCTGAACCTCATCGCAAGGACTGCCATTGCCACCAAGCTTCCCACCACGATCAGAGTCTTTATAAGGGCATCCATTTTACCCCTCCTTTTCAAGGAACCCGCCTGCCCATTAAAATTTGAGCAGACTCCACATACTAGCACCCATCAAAAATTATGTCAATATCTTGCACTCGTAGCTTGCACCATCGAAATCACTGCCGCATCCCCCACCTTATTTTTTCCCATATCCGCTCATAGATAAGGTATAAAATAGTTGCAGCAATAGCGTGTATTACAAAAATGCGCAGAGATAGATCAATGCTCCGCGTGACTATATAAGCAACAACAAAACCAAGCAATGTTACGAGTATCCTGAATATGATCGCCTTGATTAAGGCGCGAGAAATAGTAGCCACGCCTATATTATAACAAAAATAAAATAAAAAAGGCACGGGTCATCGTGCCGGTACTTTTAATCTCTCTACTAATTCTGAACGTGCCATGCTGATTACCTTGGAAAGATTATCTAGTTCATGAAGTCTTTCAGCCATCTCGTTGCAAAAGTTGCTATCGCAATCTTCAAGATGCGCGTATGCCTTCCGGAAACGTCCATCTAGGATAACAGGTAACTGCGCGTCTTTCATCCCTGCTATAAGATATCTGTCAAGATGCGCCTTTACAAATGCCGAAGCTTGCCCACAGTCCATTTCTATTCCTCCGTCCGTCTACCGTAAGATTAGCACATACTTAGCCAACCTGTCAAGTGGCGCGCATCCGTTTATACCACCCATCCAATGAGTACGATGCCGCCGATAAAGAGCAAAAGGTGCGCGAAATCATATTTATGTTCGCTCCTGTGATGTATCTCGGGAATAAGATCAGAAAGCGCTATATACACAAACACTCCTATAGCGAAGGAAATTACAAAAGGAATAAGTCCTTCAATAGTTGGGGCGATAAAAAAAGTAATTACGGCACCGAGAAGCGTGGCGGAGGCCGCGATAAAATTAAGGGCCAGGGTTTTGGTTCTTGAAAATCCCGCGTGGATCATTACTCCAAAATCGGCGATTTCTTGAGGCAGCTCATGCGCTATCACTCCCAGTGAGACCCCTACACCAAGCGAAAAATCCGCAAGAAACGCAACTGCTATTAAAACTCCGTCAACAAAATTATGTATGGCGTCTCCCGTCACTAAAAGATATGCCTTTGCGTAAATTGCGCCTTCTTCGGGACGATCTACTTCGTTTGCCTGCTCCTCGGAGTGAATTCTTTGGTGAAGATACCACCATAGAAATCTTTCCAGCATAAAAAATATCACGATAGCAGAAACCGCGCTTAACGCGACTTTTTCTATGTTTCCCAACTCCTCTAGCGCTTCGGGCAGAAGATCCAAAAATGCCACGCCGAGAAGCACTCCCGCGGCAAAACTAATCAGGAATAGCGAAAACTTTTTAGCAATCTGCTCTTTCCACAATAAAACAAAACCGCCGGCCATAGACAGGTAAGAGCCCGCAATAGAAAAAAGTATTATCCAAAGAAGCATAAGGCGGACCCGACCAGATTCGAACTGGCGATCTCTGCCGTGACAAGGCAGCGCTTTAAACCAAGCTAAGCTACGGGTCCAATTTTTCTATAATCTGTATGGCTGGAGTGGGGATCGAACCCACGACCGTACGCTTATGAAACGTATGCTCTGCCACTGAGCTACCCAGCCTATCAAAATGTTGCGATGTTGCGGGCGCGGGAGTCGCACCCGCTTAATCAGGTTATGAGCCTGACTTGATACTGACCAGCCGCCCGCGGCAATAAAACATACAATAACATATTTTATAGAATAATTCCAGTCTCGCGAAGAATATTCCCGTAAATCCCAATAGTTTTCTCCGCGACCCCGTAAGTTAAAGGATAGGATGAGTCTTCTTCCAGGAACCGGCTTATTTCGTGCGCGCGCCGGGCATCCTCAATGCTTGGGAACTGATACGCGGTTATATTTTGGAGGCGCTCCTCGAGAGTCGCGCCCTTGTATCCCAGTTTTTCGACAATTTCCTCGAGCATTGAATCTGCGTCAATAATTGCCGCCCGCCATGCTTCGGGATTATCTTGTTTCATTAGCTTTTTTATCGCGAGCCACTGCTTAACCATTCTGCGCTTGGGAAGCGGCGATCCGTTCCAGGATATCAAGAGGTGTTTTATGTGTCTTTCAAATGCTCCGCCTCTTTGTATCAACATAATAACTCCTACAACCAATACCAAAGACAACATACCGCCTAGTATCCGGAGCGCAAGAAACAGGCCGGAATCAAAAAAAGCTGAAAAGAGTTGGAATACTTTTAATGGCTCTAACATAACGAAAAACTTTAATTTCCAAACCCTTCATACATCCCTGCCGTGTCTAAAACCATATAATCTCCGCGTTGCGGTCCGATAATCTGAAATCCTACGGGCAGATTTTTCCCGTCTTTTTCTATGGGATCGCAAGGCGCAACAATCGCGGGCAGGCCCGCCAAATTAACGCTTACAGTGAACACGTCCGAAAGATACATGGAAACTGGGTCTTTTGTTTTTTCCCCAAACTTAAACGGCAAAGTCGGGGTCGCTGGCGTCATTATAACATCAATTTTGGAAAATGCCTTGTCGAAATCCCCCTTTATAAGCGCGCGCGCCTTTTGCGCGCGAAGATAATAGGCGTCATAATAGCCGCTTGAAAGCGCGTGCGTGCCAAGCATTATCCTTCTCTTTACCTCGCCGCCAAAACCATGCTGACGAGTTTCAAGATATGTGCTTAGCAAATCATCGGCCCTAGGGGCAAGGCCATATCTTGCGCCGTCATACCGCGCCAAATTGGCCGAAACTTCTGAAGCCATAGTAATCTGATACACAGCTATCCCGTATTCCGTGTGCGGCAAACTAAGCTCCTCTATTTTTGCTCCGTTTTCTTTGTATTTTTTAATTGCTCTTTCCACGGACTTTTTAACTTCAGGGTCAATGCCCTCATCAAAATACTCTTTTGGAATCCCTATTTTTAAGCTATTAGCTTGTAGCTTATGGCTTTTAGCTTCTAAATCTAATGACGTCGCGTCAAACCCATCTTTTCCCCGAATTACATCGAAAATCAACCGCGCATCCTCAACGCTATTTACAAGCGGACCAATCTGGTCTAACGACGAAGCCATTGCGATAAGGCCGTAGCGTGAAACCGCTCCGTATGTCGGCTTAAAACCCACAACGCCGCAAAAGGCGGCTGGCTGACGGATTGAGCCGCCCGTATCAGAGCCAAGGGCCGCGACACACATGCCCGAGACAACCGCGGCCGCGGATCCCCCCGAAGAACCTCCCGGAACTCTTTTTAGATCGTGCGGATTTTTTGTGGGTCCAAAGGCCGAGTTCTCCGTTGAAGACCCCATGGCAAATTCATCTAAATTTGTCTTGCCAAGAATTATCGCTCCTGCCTCTCTCAATTTTTGTATAACGGTCGCATCATACGGCGCCTGATAATTCTCTAAAATCTTGGACCCCGCAGTACACTTAAAGCCCTTGGTAAGTATATTATCTTTTACCGCGATCGGAACGCCCTCGAGCCCCCCGATTTCCTCCCCCCTTTTTACTTTCGCATCCACCTCTTCCGCCCGCTTCATGGCCCCAGCCTCATCTACCTCCAGGTACGCGTGAATATCCTTACCTTTCTTCTTTATAGTATCCAAAAACCCCCGCACCAGTTCCTCGCAGGAAATTTCTTTATCCGAAAGCTTTTTGTGTATTTGGCTTATGGATAACGGTTTCATATACTTAGCATACCGAAAATACCAAAACTCCTCAACCCTTACAGTCTTCCAAGTACTTGAAGAGGAGTAGTGCCGTATGAGTGATGTTGTTATGAGAACTTGCGGGCATACAGAAAGAATGAGACTACCGCTAGGTCTTAATTCCAAGCAGTATATGAAAGCGATAAATGCCCTGCTTGCTTTCTCTCTGTTTGCTTTCTCTCTGTATTGTTCTATTATTATATATTATAATATTCTCACGATCGTGAGAATATTATAGACTGTAAATATATGAAGAAATCAATCATCGTGAAGGGGTTGCTTTTTGCACTGGTTGGTGGTGTTGTCGTGGCCGCTCCTGGCGCGGTTATCCCAATCGCTATCCTGGTAAAATTCTTGGTCGAGGCGTATCACGCCCCAGTACCGGTCCGCATCCTTGAAGAAAGCGATCCAGAAAAAGTGCGCAACAGTTTGTACTACCTTAAAACGAATGAGTACATAAAAGTCAAGCGTATTGGAAAAAGAAAGTACAAATTCGAACTCACAAAAAAGGGCAAGAAGCTACTCGCGCAGTACAGCTTTTCCGATTGCGCATTAAAACCCAAGCATCCGTGGGATGGGAAGTGGCGAATGTTTGTTTTTGATATCCCGGAAAAAAGAAGGGCGGCGAGAGACACGCTAAGAGATAAACTAAAAAAATTGGGGTTCTTCCAATTTCAAAAAAGCGTGTGGATCTACCCCCATGAGTGCGAGGAGGAAATGAAATATATTTGCGAGTTTCTTTACGTGCAACCCTATACTCTTATGTTTACCGGGAAAATCCAGAGCGACAATCTCTTGCGCAAATATTTTATCCGGGAAGGAATACTGCAAAAATCAGATTTGCGCAGAGCTTGACGACCCCATGGCTGCGAAATTCTCCGAACATACCCCCCCCCGAACGCATCAATCTATAATATTCTCACGATCGTGGGAATATTATAGACGAGTATTAAAAAACAGACAAACAAAAAACCTGCTGTTAGGCAGGCGGGTTGGCCGTATTCTTCGACAAAGAAAGCTTTGCGGCGAGCTTCGCTGTAAGCCGATTTCTTGTCGCCGTCTCTCGGGCTTTCTCTTCGCTTCTCTTTTTATCTCGAAGAAACTCAAATATTTCGCGCGAGGGGTTGGGTTTGAATAAGCCCGAATCTTGAACTAAACGCGTAGCTCCTTCTCCGTTTCGAACATCCAACCAATAGTCACGAGAGCTTCCGCCATCAGAATAGCGTCTTACGTTATAACCTATACGCAGGTCTAGTCCATCTATCTTGGTTATGAACGAATCTATGAGCGAGTATTTACCTTCCGCCTGCCAGATAATTTTTCCGACTTTGGTCCGCTCAAGCACGCTCTTGCAAAGCTTCCGTTCCTCTTTATTCATAACTTCCTCCTCATGCGCAACATTATACGAACAGTTTACCAAAATACTATAGCTTAGTCAATATCTGTTTTACTTTTACATAGCCGTCCTTTGTTTCGGGGGCCATGTCGGTGAGGATTTTTGGATCGGCGTGGGTAGAACCGTTTTCATCCTCGCGGGTTTGGTTTTCAGCGCCGGTAATATTGGCTATGGGTTCAACTCCCGAGACATCTACCTCCTGTAATTTATCTACGTACTCCAAAACCGATCCAAGCTCTTCCTGAAACTTTTGTTTCTCTTCTTCGCTTAGGCCTATGCGGGCGAGTTCGGCGATGTGCTCTACTTGTTCAAGTGATAATTTTTTGCTCATGATATTAATTTTAAAAATTCTTCTTCACTAATAATTTTAACGTTGAGCTCTCGCGCTTTATCGTACTTTGATCCCGGATTTTCGCCAACAACCACGTAATCAGTTCTAGATGAAACTGATCCGGACGGATCTCCTCCCAGCATCCTCACCTTTCTCTCCGCGTCTTTGCGGGTTAACTTCTCAAAAGTCC
>CAYJWU010000013.1:8324-10226 GCA_964374025.1 uncultured Candidatus Saccharibacteria bacterium | reverse complement strand
CCCAGCATCCTCACCTTTCTCTCCGCGTCTTTGCGGGTTAACTTCTCAAAAGTCCCCGTAAAGACAAAGGTTTTGCCTTTTAATTTAGTGCCGATATACTCGGGCTTTTCTACGCGCACGCCTTTTCCTTCAAGCGCGCGTATAAAATCTCTGTTGCGCTGATTTTTGAACCAACTTATAATCTCTTTCGCGACGACCGGGCCAATATCGGGAATATTCTTTATATCGTCTTCGCTTGCTTTTTCTATATTATCAATGCTCCCAAAATATTGAGCAAGGTCATAGGCAGTCTCTTCGCCGACATGCCGTATGCCAAGCGCGTGAATAAAGCGTGCAAGCGGTATATCTTTGCTTGTTTCGATTGCCTTTATTATGTTACCCGCGGATTTTTCCTCGAATCTTTCAAGGGGAATTAAATCGCCTTCTTTTAGATCAAATAAATCCGCCGGGGTTGAGATAAGCCCCGTAAGAACAAGCTGATCAATAATTTTAGGCCCAAGTCCCTCAATATCAAACGCCCGTTTTGAAACAAAAAAATACAAATACTCGCGTGATCGCGCGGGACACTTTTTGTTTACGCAGCGCAGTATCACCCCTTCGGTCTTTGCAAGCAACTCTGCGCACACGGGACATTTCAGGGGCATTTTAAACTTCTTTTCCTTCCCCGCGCGCAAATCCTTTACAACGCTAATAACATCCGGGATAACATCTCCTGCCCTGCCGACAATCACAGTATCTCCAATTCTTACATCAAGCCGCTCTATCTCATCTTGATTATGAAGCGTCGCTCTACTTACGGTAACTCCGCCAATCTCAACAGGACTCAAATGCGCTATGGGGGTAACAGCCCCGGTGCGGCCAACATGCACCTTGACATCCAAAACTACTGTCGCGGCCTGCTTTGGAGAAAACTTAAATGCCCGTATGCCCCTTGGGCTTTTGCCCGCGACTCCCAGCTTATCAAATAACGCGTTATTATCTATGCTTATGACCACCCCATCAATATTGTAGGAAAGTTTTTCACGCGCTTTTGAAACTTTTTCCCAGAATTTCAAAATTTCCTCCGTATTTACGCAGATTTTTTCGTATGGCACAGTGCGAAAGCCCAACACACGAGCTATTTCATGCTCTTGGCTATGCTTTGTCTGACCCAAGTCCGCGACTATATCATACGCGAAAAATTTTAGCTCGCGCGACGCGGTAAGCTTGGGGTCAAGCTGGCGGACAGATCCTGCGGCTAAATTTCTTGGATTCGCGTATTCCTTCTCCCCATTTTCGCGCTGCTTCTGATTTACTTTCTCAAATGTCTTTTTGTCCATAAAAACTTCTCCTCGCACCTCGACTTCTCCTTTGTTCACGATGCGCTTCAGATGGTTGGCTATATTTAGAGACGGCGCGCTTCCATGTATTTCCAGGCGCAAGGGAATGCTTTCTATTGTTTTTATGTTCCCCGTAACATCTTCCCCAACCCTTCCATTGCCGCGGGTCGCGGCGCGCGTAAGTACCCCGTCTTTGTATATAAGACTTATGGCAAAACCATCTATTTTCAACTCACAAAAATAGATAAGCTTTTCGTTGGGCGAAAGACGCGTAAGATACGCCTCCCAATCCTCTATTTCCGCCTTGCCGAACACATCGTCTATGGAAAGCATGGGGACCCGATGCTCGGCTTTCGCAAATTTATCAAGCGGCTCGCCTCCCACCCTTTGCGTTGGAGAGTCCGGAGTTATAAATTCTGGAGACTGTTTTTCCAACTCACTAAGCTCATGCTTCAAAGAATCATGCGCCTCATCGGAAATCTCTTGTCTATCAAGGACATGATATAAATAGCGATGATGACTAATCAGCTTTCTTAATTTTTCTATGCGCTTTTTAGCTTCAGATTTTATCATTTTAGTAATT
>CAYJWU010000013.1:0-8224 GCA_964374025.1 uncultured Candidatus Saccharibacteria bacterium | reverse complement strand
CTTTCTTAATTTTTCTATGCGCTTTTTAGCTTCAGATTTTATCATTTTAGTAATTGACCTCAATCGCCCTCCTTGTTCCCCTGTATCTTCCTATTGATTCTATGCAGAAATTGCTTGCCGAGCAAGTTGAGCCATCGGGCTTCTGAGCTCCGCTTGCCGTGACTATCGCCCAGTATTCCGCTCCATTGGATAATAGACAAACTGAAGCGGATGTCGTACAAGTGGTAAAACTTGTGGGATCATCCCGCAGCGTCAATATTTTCTCAACTCCGGAATCTGCCGCGAAAAAGGCGCGAACATGAAAATTTGACGTTCTTGCGAATTGAAGCTCTTTGATTAAAATCGTAGATACGCCCAAAGCAATCGCAAGTACCGCGCTTAATATTAATATAGCAAGCATGATAGCGATACCGCTTTCTTTTTCTTTACGATGTTTATGGCACATCAATATTTCTTGGAGAGACGGTTGTCTGGAGCGCAATCCCCGGAGAACTTTCGGGTATTGCGCCGGCCGCCTCTGCTTCAATAACTATGGTAACGCGCGGCTGTTCCTGATCCTGCGCCGCACTGCCGCGGACATCGAAATTTAATCTGCTTACTCGGATATCGTCAGATGTAAGATCCAGAAATGCCTGACTCGTATTGGGACGCATTCTTATCTTTGCCCCAAAAAGTTCGTAAGTTACGCAATTGCCGCGATTATCAATAAATTGCAGGTTTGTGCCGCTAGCTGTATATGTGGTCTTGGCTGTGCCGGTACAGCTGCCGCTTTCGTCTCTTTGCGCCATTCTGATTTTCCTTGACATTTGCTCCAAGACGGCCCTTGTGTTATCCGCCAAATTTTGCTGCGCTACAATGTTTCTCTGTCCCCGCACAGACACAACAAACAGCGACGAGATCGCGCTTACCGCAATGGCAAAAATGGTTGCCGCAACAATTATCTCAATTAAAGTAAAACCCCTCATCATGAGATTACTTCCAATTATAAAGCCGCTCCTCCACGCTGAGAGATGTATTGTCCCAAGAAACAATGCTCCGTATAAGCTTGTATGGCGTGGAGCCGTCAAGGCCGGAGGTAATATTTACATTGCGGAAAAAATTTGTAGCGGTTCCGACGGGATTATGGGTATAGTGATTACTGAATATAAAAAGACGCCTTGATTCGCCAAGGCATGGATTTATGAGAGCCACTGAATCAAAATTCACGCAAGAATCTCCATCTATCAACCCATCGTCCCACGCGACATTTTCTATCCAGTTGGTATGGCGAATATTATGGACCACCTCCGCGCCTTCCTGCGCTAAATTCGCGGCAATAAGCTGATGCCTTACGGCCAAACTTGCCGAAATCGTACGGTTAATCAAAGCGACGGCCCCCACTACGCCCGTAGAAATCACGGCTATCGCTATTATAACTTCAAGTAGTGAAAAACCTTTCATGTTAATTAATATCTACGCTTCCTCCGCCCCCAATTGCCACAGACTTTCCCCCGGTTATTGAAATCACAAGCCGAGTCGCTCTTTCGGGCATAAAGCTCAAAGTGGGATCTGGCGGAGCAAAAAGCACATCAGCGCAGAGCGCAAGACCGCACGCGTAGCTTGAAGAAAGGCCAATAATGGTTACATTACCCTCTAACGCAATTGATTCAATCCCCTCGCCTGCGTCATACTGTCCGTTCATACTAACTCTTCCGTCTTCAAAAATCATAAACGCGGCCGATGACACATCAAAATGAACCCCGAAACGGCACCGCGCGGAGGCGCAATCCCCGGCAAGCGCCCTATTCTGCGCGGCTCTTATGGCTTGCGCGATATTCTGCGCGGACTGCCTTGAGGCAATGCCTTGGCTGCCGCCGCGGTAATTTAGAAGAATAGTCCCGGCGAGTAGCGAGATTATACCGATCGCAACGATTAATTCTATCAAAGTAAATCCTTTCATATTAATAAATCTAGGTACCACCGTACGATCTCCCCTCCAAAGAACATCGCGATAAACGTGCCCGAGACCAAAAAGGGCCCGAATGGCACTTGGCTTTTCATTGTTTTTCGACGCGAAGCTACCAGCCCCATTCCTATTATACCACCCAGTATAAACGCGGCGAACAAAGCGACGAGAATATTGGGCCAGCCAAGGAATAAACCCATAAAAAATGCTAATTTTACGTCCCCGAATCCAAGCCATTTTCCCTGGGATATTACAAAGATTGTTGCGAAAAATGCGCTCGCCGCTAAGGCCGCGAGTATAGGTATATACAAGGTCTCTAAATTTTCAATCCGCCAGCTGGCGGACAATTTCCAATTTTCAAACAAGCTCCAATGATTCAATTTTAAAAACACTAAAAAAGTGTAAAGAAAAGAAATTCCAATCGCGGGATAGATAATTTTATCGGGGATGATATAGTATTTTAAATCAAAGAAAAAAATTATGATAAGCAAACTTGCAATGATCAGCAAGTAGCAAAGTTTGAAAATTTGAAAATTTGAAAATTCATTGAAAATTGAGAATTGTCCCCCTACGGGGGATCCCCCGTAGGGGGAAAAATTGAAAATTATAAGCATGAACAGTATTGCTGTTCCCAGTTCCACTAATGGGTACTGAAAGGAGATGGGGGCGCTACACGCGCGACACTTTCCTCCCTGCACAATAAAACTCAAAATGGGCACAAGCTCGTACCACGTCAAAACATGCCCGCATTTAGTACAACGAGAACGCGCTTTAAATATGGACTCGCCGCTATGGAGACGATATATGACCACGTTTAAGAAACTGCCGATGAGAAGACCAAAGGTAAAGATCGCGAGATAAAACATACTAACATTATATCACAAAAACCCCGTATCCGCCGATTCGCGGAACGGGGCTTTTGTTTGGAAAACTAAATCAATACGGCTACGGTTGCGCGCAGAAATATCCGTTAGTGTCCGCGCAGTCACCTATTACCGTTTTTCATTTTATCAAAAAGAAAAACCCGTGCCAAGGACAATGCCAAGGCACGGGTTTCAAAGGGCTAAGTAACCGAGGGCAAGCCCTAAGTGACAAAGTCCTAAGTTCTAACTTGCTGGCGCCACCACAACAGCAGGGTGGGAGCCGCTCCACCCGTCGCCAAGCCAGCCGTAGTGCCAGTGCCACCTGCCGGCGCTGAAGTACAGGCAACGAACACAGAGGAGGCCATCCGAGTCGCGGTAGATGGTGCCCCAGAACAAGACGTATTTGCCCTTCCATTCCTCTGGGATGAGGTTGGTGTTCTTGAGCAGGTAATCCAAAATGTTGGCATTCAGGACTGGCTTTCCCAGCATTTCTTTGCGAAGTTCATTGCCTAGCATGTAGTCGCCGTTCGGCTGCTTCCTGGAAAGATAGAGCGAAACCTTGGCGTGGTCGAAGACGAATTGTCCGCCATTGATGTGTGACTCCACCTTCCAGCCGTTGGGTACGAACGGAGCGGCGTCGCAGTCGATGATACATTGCGTTGTTGCGACGGCAACCTCTCCGTATGCCCTGACGAGAGGCAACAGATGAGCGAGGATGTCTCCTCCTGATGCTTTTTCCACATCAGCCGGCGTCCACCCGTTCCGCTCGAACGCGTGGTCCAGTTCGGCTGACTGCCGAGCGGACATAATAGACCTGTCACCCATGACATGTCCTCCTTTTGGACTTGTTCCGTCAGGAACTCGTCCGTTTGCTGTTTGATATTGGCTTTCGCCACAGCAAAAGGTTGCTTAGTTTTAAGCCGCTTTTTGATGTGGCGAAATGCGCAAGTTAGCTAGTGTATTAAAGAACTTGCTTGTATTGTACACCCCTAATGTTTTTATATCAAGGTCGTACCCAAAATCACAAAAACCCCGTATCCGCCGATTGGCGGAACGGGGCTTTTGTTTGGAAAACTAAATCAATACGACTACGGCTGCGCGCAGAAATATCCGTTAGTGTCCGCGCAGTCACATCCAGATACCGTGCCATCGACATCTCCGGCAAGCGCGGTATGGCCCGCGTCTTCAAGGTCCGCTCTTAAAACATAGTCCTGCCCGTCCGCAGCAGCCGGCGCGTCATAAGCGTAGACGAGTGATCCTCCCCCCGGATCCACGGGTAACGCGGCAATATAGGCAGGCACAAGTTCATCGGCAAGACCAGTTAAGGGCGCGCACGCGGCAGCCAAGTCGTCGCCGGGGTACGCCTGCCTGTCGTCATAATATCCCTCGAGGGCAAGCTGAACCTGACGCATATCACCCACGCGCTTTACATCTCTTGCTTTTGAGCGGGCAGTATTTAACGACACAAGGACAATGGAGGCCAAAATCCCGATGATAGCTATAACAACTAATAACTCAATTAAAGTAAAACCTTTTTTCATAAAATTAAAACGCAAAATTTAAGAAGCGACCTTTAGAAATTTATTACTTTTAACATGCACCTGTTGCTGTTTCTGTAATTCCGGTCTCGGTTATTGTAAAGCATCCAGTTTCTTCAAGATCAGCCCTTAGTCCATATTTCTGGGTGTTATCAAAATCATTCCATTGATAGCTGATAGAGCCATTGCCGGTAGGCACCGGACTCATAAATGTAACGCCTCCGCACGTGATGCTCGCGGGCCCGCCCGACACATTTACCCATGGCGTCAGAGCAGTACTGCCGGTAAAATCAGGGTAAGCTCCCGGCGTTGTTTGATTGTAACAAAGCTCAAACGCTGTCTGAATTTGCCTGATATCCGCTTTTGCCCGGGCATCACGCCCTTTAGTTCTTGCTCCGCCCAAAGACGCAACCACAATACTCGCCAAAAGACCTATTATGGAAATAACCACCAGAAGCTCAATGAGCGTAAATCCTCTTTTTGAATTTTTAGATTTTAATGCAATATGCTGGGTCATTGCAATCTATATTGCTAAAATCGCTCTGGATGCCGTCTATATCCACAACAAGCGCCGCGTGATCGATTTTCTCTAATATTGCTTTTAATACAAAGCTTCCCTGGGACGCGTTTGGCGAATAATCATATTGAAATGTTCCTGTGGCAAGCGGGTCTTGCGGGACAATAGCCATTATCGCAATAGCCTTAGTGTTATCCGTGCATGCCGCCTGTCCCTCAAGACAATCTTTTAATTTCTGCCATCTTGCCGCCGCGGTCGTAGCTCCGGTTATCGGAGGAAAATGTCTGTATTCATCCGTATAAAACTCAAGACCAAGAACAACTTGGCGAAGATCGGCAAGGCGCCTTACATCTCGCGCTTTCACCCGCGCGGAATCCAGAGACACCAAAACTATTGATGCCAAAATCCCGATGATCGTAATTACAACCATCAACTCTATAAGCGTAAACCCCGCCTTGTGTTTTTTAAAGTCACATTCCATGCATATATAATACACGAAATTAAATAACTTGGGGTGTGGATAAGTCCCGTACGAAGTAGATTAGAATGTTCCGACCATATTATAAATCGGCAAAAGCACCCCCGCCACCAAAAACCCCACCCCCACGCCCATCACAGTGATCAAGACCGGCTCAATCAACGAAGTGATGTTGTTTGTCGCGGTATCTACCTCTTTTTTATAAAAAGACGCGATATTGTGAAGAACAGAAACAAGCTTTCCCGCCTGCTCTCCGACTACTATCATTTGGGTAACAAGGGGCGGCACCTCGCTATACAGCACGAGCGTCTCGCCTATAGTCCCCCCCCTTTTTACCGATTCCTGCGCCTCGTCAAGAATTTCTTTGTACACGGTATTTCCCGTAATATCGCGGGATATCGCTATGGCCCTTGTAATCGGAAGCCCTCCTTCTATAAGAGTACTCAAGCTTTCGGCGAAACGAAAAAGATACACTTTCGCCAATATTGCGCCAAAGATAGGAATTTTAAGCTGAAACCTATCCCAAAATTTTTTGCCGTTTTCTGTCTTTATGTATCGCCAAAAAAATACACCGGACCCGATCGCAATAAAAAGTAAAATATACCAACTCGCACGTATGAAGTCGGAGCTTACTATAATTATATTTGTAGTAATGGGCAATTTTTGCCCCGACTCTTCAAGGATACTTGTAAGCCGCGGGATAACAAAAACCATCAAAATTGTCATTGAAATAAAAAAACCCGTTATCACAAACGCCGGGTATATCAGGGCTCCTTTCACTTTGGACATAACCTCGTATTCCCTCTCCATGTGATCGGCGAGGTAAGACAGTATCTCATCTAGCTTGCCCGAGGCCTCTCCCGCTTTCAGCATATTTACGTAAAATTCGGAAAATACATCGGGGTGCTTTGATATGGCATCCGACAGTGATGTGCCCCCCTCCACATCGGCAGAAACCTCAAACATCTTCTCGCGAAGCGGCATATTATCCGTTTGTTTTGCCACGGTGCGAAGAGCGGTAACAAGGGGTATATCTGCCTCAAAAAGCGTGGCTAATTGCCGGGATAAAATAACGACATCCTTTGCTTTTGTTCTCTCTAAAAACTTTAGGCGTCGCGCGTAAATCGGAACGTCTTTGCTCTCTTCAATGTCCACTACAAATAAACCTTGGCGCTGTAATATATCGGCAGCGCTTCTCTTGTCCAAAGCTTCAACTCTTCCGTTTTCCGTATCTCCATCTTTTGTTCTTGCCTCGTAAGTGAAAATCGCCATGCTTTATTTGCCCACAAGCATCCTTAGCTCTTTCGCGCCAAGCGAGTACATCTCGGCTGTTTCCAGGGATATTACGCCCTGCCTCACAAGATTCGCGAGAGACCTGTTGAGGGAAATCATGCCTTGATCCGCGCCCGTTTCTATGACAAGGTCAAGCTCATGAATCTTATTCTCGCGAATAAGGTTCCGCACTGCCGAATTTGTAATCATGACTTCGCATGCCGGGATAATTCCGCCGTCAATTTTAGGCACAAGCCGTTTTGAAACAACGCCGATAAGGGTCAGAGCAAGCTGCGAGCGCACCTGATGCTGTTGGGCCGGAGGAAAGGAATCAATAATCCTGTCAATCGTTTGCGCGGCATTGTTTGTGTGAAGCGTAGCGTACACAAGATGGCCGGTTTCGGCCGCGGTAATCGCGGTAGCTATGGTTTCGGCGTCCCGCATCTCTCCGACCATTATTACATCAGGATCCTGACGAAACGCGGCGCGAAGAGCCCTGCTGAAACTTTTTGTGTCCCTTCCCACCTCGCGCTGGTCTATTATGCTTCTGTCCTGCGAAAAAACATACTCAATAGGGTCCTCAATCGTTATGATATGTTCGGCTCGTGTATGATTTATTTCGTCAATAAGGGCCGCGAGCGTTGTTGACTTTCCGTGCCCGGAAGGCCCGACTGAAAGGAAAAAACCCTGCGACGGAGCTGTGAACCTATGAAGCACTTGCGGCATCTCCAGCTCTTCAATGGTGCGGATTTTTGCCGGTATCAAACGCAGAGCGCTTGATATGTCTCCTGACTTAAAATATACATTCACCCGGAATCTTGCCTTGTCAATATAGGTGTAGGAAAGATCTATTTCCTTTTCCCTCAAAAGATATTCCCTTTGCTCTTCGTTTAAAAGGGCGAGAGAGAGGGACTTTGCGTCCTCGGGACTCAACGCGGCGTACTTTACAAGCGGCACCAATCTTCCGTCAATACGCAAGGTTGGGGGTCTGCCGGAGGAAATATGGAGATCGGACGCGTTCTCCTGCGCCACTATTGACAAAAGTTCTTCGAGTTTTTGTAAGTAATCCATAACTGTGCTGATTTATACGGATTATGGCTGATTTATGCGGATACGGTATCAGCATTAGTCAGCAGTATCAGCATTAATCAGCGTCTCCTAAAATTGCTTTGACTTTTGCCACGACTTCCGTGGGCGTGTAATGCGCTTTTATAATGTATGCTACGGCACCGAGCCCAAGTCCCTTTTCCACATCCTCCTGCTCTCCTAAATTTGAAAGTATGACAACTGGAATATCTTTTGTTTCGCGCTCGTCTTTTACAACGCGCAAAAGCTCGAAGCCGTCCAAATTCGGCATTACAATATCCAGTAACAAAAGATCGGGGTGTTCGTCCTTAATTTTCTGCAATCCGAGAGATCCATCTGTGGCATGCGACATTTCAAAACCCGCCTCCTCAAACTTAGCCGTATAAATCTCGGAGAGAAAAGGGTCGTCTTCAATAAGCAATATTTTTTTAGGCATAACGAGTTTATAGTTTTAGGATTCTTCTACGGACCTTAGAACTTCATCCATTGAAACGATTCCCTGTAACGCCTTTATTATACCATCTT
>CAYJWU010000012.1:18503-24633 GCA_964374025.1 uncultured Candidatus Saccharibacteria bacterium | reverse complement strand
CTACTAGGACATTTCTATTTTGGTGGAACTAGGACATTTCTAAATTGGTTTGACAATCACCGCGAGTAATTCCTCGCCTCTTTTGTGATTATAACATCGTGAGGATGAGATTCAATGACAGAGCTTGAGCTTACCTCCATGAATCGGGAGTTTTCCTGAAGCTCCAAAATATTGCGACAGCCGCAATACGCCATGCCGGCCTTGAGGCCGCCTACCATCTGATAAACGATCTCTTTCACGGTGCCCTTGTAGGGCACCCGCCCTTCTATGCCCTCGGCTATTGGCTTTGATACATGATCTTGTCCGTATCTTTCTCTGCTTGAAGAAATCGTAAGAGACGCCATTGCCTCCTCGGAGCCCATGCCGCGATACTCTTTATAAACCCGTCCTTCGGATATCACCCGCTCTCCCGGGCTTTCTTCCGCGCCCGCGAGCGCGCCGCCTATCATTACGGAGTCGGCTCCGGCGGCAAGCGCTTTTGCTATGTCGCCGGAGTATCTAATCCCGCCGTCCGCGATAACAGGCACGCCGTATTGTTTCGCGATTCTCGCGCACTCCATAATTGCCGTAATTTGAGGCACGCCAATGCCGGCAACTACCCGAGTTGTACAAATAGAACCCGGCCCGATGCCAATTTTTATAGCATCAGCCCCTGCTTTTACCAACGCAAGCGCCGCCTTTGGCGTAGCAATGTTTCCCGCGATTATTTCAATATTTGAAAATTTCTCCTTTACTCTGCTTAATGTTTCAAGCACCCTCGCGGAATGGCCGTGGGCGGTATCCAAGACAAGAATATCCGCGCCTGCCTCTATCAAGGCCGTCGCCCTTTCGTATCCGCCCGCGCCCACCCCTATGGCTGCCGCGGCAAGGAGCCGGCCGCTGGAATCCTTTGCCGCGTTTGGAAATTGCTTTCTGCGCATTATATCCTTCATGGTAATAAGTCCCGCGAGCTTCCCCTTTTCGTCCACAATCGGAAGTTTTTCGATTTTATATTTTGCAAGAACCCGCTCCGCTTCACGCATAGTGGTGCCGAGCGGCGCTTTTACAACCTCGCCTTCTTTGCGCATTTTTCCCGAAACCGCGACAGAAAAATCTTCTTCAAATCGCAAGTCGCGCGAGGTAATAATCCCGACAAGCCGCTTATTTTCAAACGAATCCACAATAGGGACGCCCGAAATATTATTTTCCTCCATTACCTTCTGCACATCGCGCAGCGTTTGCTCCGGTGTTAAGCATATCGGGTCCACAATCATTTCGCTCTCGGCACGCTTTACTTTTTTGACATACGCGGCCTGATCCTCGCTTGTATTATTTCTGTGCAACACCCCCGCGCCCCCTTCGCGAGCCATGGCAATCGCCATCTCTGCGCCTGTCACTGTGTCCATCGCGGCGGAGATCAAAGGAATGTTGAGCGAAATATTTTTTGTCAGACGCGTCTCGGTGTTCGCTTCGTGCGACAAAATTTCCGAATAGTCGGGCACAAGCAAAACATCGTCAAACGTAAGCCCGCGGGTTGATATTATTTTAGGATTCGTCATATTTTGACTATTTGTACCACAAAAACAAAAAGCCAGCAATATGCTGGCTGTAAAATGTAGTTAAACTTGTTCCAGATACTCTCCCTCGCGCCATATAGCGAGCGTCTCTTCGGTTGAGGGAATCTTGAGGCCGACTGACTCGTTCGCAATCCGAAGACCAAACGGCTCCTCGGTTCTGTCCATGAAAGCGCACAGTACTTCTTCGTTTGTCCTACGCTTCAGGCCAAGTTTTCGCCATAGATCATTTCTTGCTGATGTTGGCTTACCGAATGTCGCAAGAGATCTTGGCCACCAGAGATCAAATTGCTGCTGGACAAGTTCAGGATACGCCTTAAATAGCCGCGCCATCCACATATCGCCATGTCTGATATGCTTGTTTTCTTCGCTCATGGTCTTACCGTTCTCTCTTGCCCATGGCGCAAAGCTCGACTCCAATGTATCGCGCAACTGCTCGCCGGCGCCTCTGTCCTGCAAAAATTGGAATAGATTAAAATTAACACAATCTACTACTGGGTCTCCGACCACAATTGGATAATAGAAAATGTCCACTCTAAAATCCTTCCTCAGCTCGCGCATTGACTTGGTGGCCAACTTTTCCCCCGGACCAATTCGGAACTTATATCCGGCCAAATGTTCCTCGCTCCATAAGTCGGCATCAAAATTGAGTCCGTTAAGAATGCCCCTGATCCGATTGCCGTGTTGAAATTCATCAAAAACCATACTAGGAACATCCTTGTATTCATCCGCAGAAAACTGCGGGGTTATGTCCATCAGCTCCTCATAGCCCTTAGCCCCCGCGTATTCCGAGTCCATCTGCGCTACAAGCAGCCAGACAAGCTCGTCAAAGTATTCCCGTGTCATCTCTCCTTTACTTCGCAGGGGTACACCGGCATTGATCTTCGCCATCATCTCCTGCCCATCTCCTTCCCAGGGAAAATGGTCATAATCCAGCATATACGGCCAAAGTCTTGGATCCATCATTTACTTCGCCTCCCTTGCCTCGCCAGAGCCCTCTTGGGCGGAGGCGGGCCTTGCCTTCTGCTTCTCCAGAAATGCTCTTGCCTTTTCCTTGAAGTAATAACTCTGAAGGCACGCGGTCTGCGCGCGCAGTTCCCAAGGGAAAACCCGTTTGTTGAGCTTATAGAGCAAAGCGTTGTTGCGCGCATCCTTGGAAAACGCATATGCCACGGAGGAACCCTTTGCTATGACATCTAAAGTCGTCGGATCATCTACAACCCCGAGCGCTACGCCTTTTCCTATACTCACGCCATAACGAGGAAGCTCGCACCATTTTTGCGCCTCATGTTTTCCAACTAATCTTGGCAGGGTTGCCGTCATACCGGAATCTGCTATTAGCCCCATATCCGCGAATGCCGGAACAAAAATACTGCGATTGCCCCTAAGGTCATCGGAATCCCCGACAACAAACCTGTAGTCACACGCAAGGGCGATAGAAAGCCCTGCGCCTGCCGCAACTCCGTTGAGCAATGCGACAACGGGCTTCTGAACGCCTAGTATCCATTGGACTATACTATGATAATCTCTCAAAGCTGTCTTTGCGTATTCGCACATCTCGTCGTAGTTTGCATCAAGATTGATATTACTCAAATCTTCGCCAGTAGAAAACGCACGGCCGGCTCCGGTAAGAATCAGAACTTTTTCTTCGTCAGCGTGTGCGAATCTCACAAGAGCAAGAGTTAATTCGGCGCACATTTCTCGATTAAAAACATTCATTCTCTCTGGCCTGTTGAAAGTTACTGTTGTGATCCTATCTCCGTCAGTTTCGTACAATATATACTTATACCCCTTAGCCATGCATACCTCCTTTATGGTAAGAACTATGATACATAAGTAGCACAATTTGTCTGGCTACGCCAGATCTCGCGTAGCGAGACCAAACAAACGGGACAAAACAAACTTGCCCCCATAATATTAATGCGATATTATAAACTGATGGCAAAAGCGAATGCTCAAAAATTAGAACAACGTATTCCGCCGCAAAACGTGGAGGCGGAGCAATCCGTGCTTGGTTCCCTTATGCTGGACAAAGACGCGATAATGAAAGTGGTGGATTTTTTACTGCCTAAGGATTTTTACAGAGACACGCATCATACAATCTACTCCGCGATGGTATCTCTTTTTGAACGCCGCGAGCCTATAGATATCCTAAGTGTCACAAACAAATTAAAGGAGACCGGGGATATTAAAAACATAGGCGGGCAAGCGTATCTTGCGGAGCTCGTAAACTCGGTGCCCACGGCAAGCAACATTGCCCACTACGCGAGAATTGTCCAGAGAAAAAGAATCTTGCGTGAGCTCATAGGCGCTTCGTACGACATTGCCCAACTTGGCTACAGAGAGGAAGAAGACATTGATGTGCTTTTGGATGAAGCGGAAAAAAGAATATTCGGGATATCGGAAAAATCTCTCTCGCAAAACTTTATACAAGTGCGCTCATCACTTGAAGAAGCGTTTGAGAGAATTGATAAACTTCACCGTCATGAGGGGGAAACACGGGGTGTGCCTACGGGTTTTGCGGATTTGGATAATTATCTTGCCGGCCTGCAAAAATCCGATCTTATTGTCCTTGCCGCGCGGCCGAGTCTTGGAAAAACTTCTTTCGCGCTTGATATCGCAAGAAATATCGCCATCAAATCCAAAGTGCCTGTGGGCATATTTAGTCTGGAAATGTCCCGGGAGCAGGTCGTTGACCGCCTTATCGCGTCTCAAGCTGATGTGGATCTTTGGCGCATTCGCACAGGGAATCTTTCGAGCAAAGGGGAGGACAATGATTTTTTGAGAATTCAAAACGCTCTTGGCGTACTTTCCGAGGCCCCTATTTTTATAGACGATTCCCCCTCCCCTACGATTATACAGATGCGCGCTATGGCCCGCCGGCTCCAGGCAGAACATAGTCTTGGCCTTGTAATCGTAGATTATCTCCAGCTCATTCAACCTCGCACATCGTTTGAATCTATGGTCCAGCAGGTGACGGAAATTTCCCGTTCCCTAAAAGCCCTCGCGCGCGAGCTCCATGTCCCCGTCCTTGCCGTCTCCCAACTTTCGCGCGCGGTGGAACAACGCTCCCCTCAAATACCAAGGTTATCGGACTTGAGAGATTCGGGTTGCCTTGCGGGCGATACGCTTATTACGCGAGCAGATACCGGCGAGAGGATTTCGATCAAGGAATTAGCGCAAAGAAAAGATCAGGTTCCGCTCCCCGTTATGGCCGTAAAAGAAACTTACAAAATGCGCACCCATAAAATGATAAAGGTTTTTGCATCTGGAAAAAAGATGATTTATTTGCTCAAAACAAGAAGCGGAAGAACAATTAAGGCATCGGCAAATCATCCATTCTTAAAACTAGAAGGATGGACACGACTTGATCAACTGGAGACGGGAAATAAAATAGCTCTGCCAAGAGAATTTACTCCGGCAAAGCCCAAAAATAAACTTACGACCAACGAGCTTATTCTTCTTGCGCACCTTATTGGTGACGGGTGCGTTTTGCCGAATAGACCGTTCCATTATACAAGCGCGGACTGGGAAAATATACAAGCTGTCAAAAAATCTGCAAAATCTCTTTTTAACATCGCGGGGCGGATTGTGAAACAGGAAAATTGGTGGCACGTATACCTGCCAAGCCCGTATCACCTTACGCATAACGTGCATAACCCCATAACAAACTGGTTCAGGGGCTTGGGCATTAAACTTGCAAAATCGTATGAAAAACAAATTCCTCAAGCGCTCTTCCAATGCAATAATGAAAAAATAGCGCTATTTCTTAAGCACCTATGGGCAACGGACGGAAATTTGAGTTGGAAGCGCCTCCCGGGCAGAAAGCCGGCTGGCGCTATTTACTATGCGACAAGTAGCCCCGCGCTTGCTGAACAGGTACAGCACTTGCTCCTGCGCCTAAACATACAATCCTCGTTGAGAAATGTTTCTTCAAAAAAATACCGAACAATGTATCACATTCACGTGGAAGGCGCGGCAGAACAACTTAAATTTCTCCATAAGATTGGTATTGCGGGAAAAAGAAAAAAAATCATACCGCAGCTCATAGAATCATTATCTTTGATACAAACAAATACTAATGTCGATGTTATCCCCAAAGAAGCATGGCAAACAGTTATCCTGGACGCTAAAAATGAGATGAATATAGGGTGGCGAACTGTCGCCCAATATATCAATGTTGCGTATAATGGAAGCGCTTTACACAAAAATGGGATAGGGCGAGACAGATTGACTCGGATAGCTACTGCGTTGGAAAGTCCGAGACTTCATAGTTTAGCAAGATCCGACGTCTTCTGGGATGAAATTACTGAAATCAAAAAATTGCAATCCGAAGAAGTATATGACGCTACAGTAGAGGGCGCGCACAACTTTGTTGCCAATGACATTATAGTTCACAACTCCATAGAACAAGATTCGGATGTAGTGCTTTTTATATATCGCGATGTCAGGAACACCGAAGACCCCGTAAAAAGAAACACTGCCGAAATCCATATCGCGAAACACAGAAACGGCCCCCTGGGAAAGGTACAGTTATATTTTGATGAAAAACGGGTCAGTTTCAGGGACCTTGCTAA
>CAYJWU010000012.1:7707-18403 GCA_964374025.1 uncultured Candidatus Saccharibacteria bacterium | reverse complement strand
CCCGGTATAGGTCCACGCCAAGCCGCCCGGTTTGTTTTTTATTTACTTCGAAATGACGGGGAAATATCAGCGCTTTCTGATACCTTAAAATCCGTGGGGGAAAGCATCCGGCTATGCGAAAACTGCTTCCTTCCTTCATATGATTCGCCTCACTGCGTAATTTGCATAAGCCCCAAGCGCGACAAAAATACAATATGCTTGGTGGAAAAAGAAACCGACGCGCTGAATATTGAAAAAACTAGACAATTCCAGGGGCACTACTTTGTGCTCGGGGGGTTTATTGATCCGCTCGAAAAAGAAAGCACGGCGTATAAGAGGCTAAGTTTGTTAGTCCAAAGGTTAGTGAACGACCACCCCTCGCCCCTGCCTGTCCGGCAGGCAGGCCTCCTTCGTAAGGAGGGGAATTCTCCCGCTTTCGAACTAATTTTAGCCCTTACCCCGCGCCGCGAAGGCGATTTTACATCGCTATATATAGAACAACAACTAAAGCCGCTCAAAGAACAGGGCTTCCAAATAAAAACAACCCGTCTCGGCCGCGGGCTCTCGTCAGGCGCGGAACTTGAGTACGCCGACGAGGAAACCATAAAAAACGCGCTTGAGGGAAGGCGGTAGAAGTAGAAATGCTGGAAACAGTTGACCGGACGGAATCGCTTCGCCCGTCGTCGGAAGGGCGGGCGCTATATCCTAGCACTTCCTCTCTGTATTCCTTCGACAAGTCCAGGACAGGTTTTCGCAAAGAATACAGAGAGGAGGATGAGTACAAAGTAACCATCCATCATCGGGTGGTTTCCTTTTTTTCAAAATAGTTTTTATACAAAAATCTTGCTATAGCAAGATTTTTGTATAAAAACTCAATTGCCTTCAAGTATCGAGAGTGCGACGCGCACAACGTTTCCGTCCCTAACATTGCTCCTCAATTACAGGAGCTTTTTTATTTTTCGCATTACTACACAATGTTCTCGCGGGAAGAAAATAAAAAAAATCGCCCCGCTCGTAATTGAGCGGGGCTTGCCGTCTGCTGGCAAACACGTTTCTCACAAGTCCAGTCGGACCGACGCCTAACGCTTGCTTATTGCGGAAGCTGGCTGAGATTATCAATGTATTGGCTAAACACCTCTTTCAGCATAGTCCGGCGGGAAAGAGTCACCCTGCCAAACCCTATGAGACTCTTCAGCGCCCATAGTTGCTTTAGGGAAAGTGGTCCGTACTGATTCCCCCCGGCATTCTTCAATCTGAAATACTCGTTTTTCAGTGCGTTTTCTATCGCCTTTATTTCTGCAGCCCCCAAAGCATATGTTTCCCCATCCATTCGCTGACCCATTTTCCACCTCCGTTTGTACTATACCGCCTTTATACCACGAAGTAAAAAGCATGTCAAATGAATGAAAACGGACTCATGGCCGAAAATAAGAGGTAAAAAAATCGCCCCCCGAAACAATCAAGGGGCGATTGCTTTGTCCTCTTCCTAACTCCTTCCTGCGAGCGGAAGGTTTTTGTATCTTTCCAGGGTTTTGGAATCCACGAGACGTATCGTCATGGATATTTTATTACCTGCGACTTTTCTCACGGCAGGGCTCTTCAGCTTCCCAAAACCAGCAACCTCTGCCTCAACCAGAGCCGCGAAATTAGTCCTACGCGGAAAGTCCACCAAGACGACCGGCCTTTGCGGCGTCCCAAGAGCCTTCATCTCCGTGATAGTTTTTGTGGGGTCTCCTTCCGCGCGAAAGCGATAGAGATGCACCTCGAGAGGTATTACTCTCCGGCGCAATAATGCATCCCCACACTTCAGGGAAACCTCAAGACCATTACCCACCCTTTCTCTGAACCAAGAGTAGCGACGCCGGAGTTCGCGGACGGTCACGTAAATAATCGCCCGACCGTCTTTGGATTTCCTGTCGGAAACATACCACTCGGCCACTCGCCCCTTCCATTTCTCGCCCTCGTGCAGGAAAACCTTCTCTCCGAGCGCGGCTTTAAATATTCGCACGGAGCGAAAAATCCCCGGATTGGAATGGTAATCATTGAAATCGTAAACGTAGTAGCCCGGCTCCTCCCAGTACTCGCGGTCATGCTCCTTAGGATACTTTGTAGCAAGTATGCCGTCACTGAAAATGAACTCGGGCTCGAAACCAACAACTCCATTGTATAGAGCCACATTGAGGTATATCGACTCGCCCTCTTCGGGTGTCCGTCTGTCGCCTATCTCGCTCATTTCCTCATCTCCCAAAGCAATCTTTGCCTTCGGCCTGCTGCCACCATTGTACCATAAAGGTCTACCTTTGTCCAGTGTTTTACCGTAAAAGTTTTGTACGAAACTTTATGTCCCTTTTGATTTATCGCATCTTACTATAAACTCAAGCCACTTAGTATCGCCTATGCTGCGATGGCTCTCCCCAGACAGCATGGGCGTAAAGCCTGCTTCCGTAAGAATTTGCGAAAATTCCTGGAGTTGATAGTACGCGAAAAACCTTTTATCCTCCGTTGCCCAGCCGTCTCTTGTTTCTGAAACTATGCCCTCTCCGTCGCCTTTTTTGACAGATATAAAGCCGATGCCGGCCGGCTTTACGACTTGCCCTATGCCTTGGAGCACATCCTTTATGATGCTTTTTTCTATGTGCAGGAGGGACGCCGCGGCCCAAAAGCCATCAAATGAATCCTTTGCAAACAATGTCGGTATTAAGCGCATATTTGCGTTGACAACCTTCGCTTCTGGGAAACGCTTACGCATCTCTGTCAAAAAAGCGCAGGAAAAATCCAGCCCCACATAATCGTATCCCGCGTCGCGAAACATTGCGTAATCCCTGCCGTAGCCACAGCCCACATCCAAAATTTTCCCCTTTGGCAATATAAGGGAGAAGGTTTTAAACTCTTCGCGCCAGTAGTCGGTATTATCATGACCTCTCGCCCAATCTTTGGCCGTGAGGTCGTAGGTCTTCTGCGTTATTCTCTCATTCTCGGACATTCCTGCCATATAAATCCTCCGTAAATACTCTTTTTGTCAGTGAACTTAAACCACAATATCACAGCAAAACAAAAAAGGCGAGGTTAGTCGCCTTTGAACGTTCTTAATTGATTAGGGATGGTTTCTCTAGGATTTTTCATAAAAATCTCTCTACATCCTCACCGTCTGTAAAGATAAGCTTGACTCCTTCTCCAAGTTCCACCGTGGGCACGACAACCAAATCCGCAAAGGCTTGCTTCCATGCTTCTACTAATTGATCTGTGCTTATTTCCATTTCCCTCCTCGTCTCTATATACGTAAGAACTGGATCGCAAGTGAATACTATTGCATCCGAAAAGGGTTGTCCGTGAACCCTAAAATGATTCCCAAACAGTAACGAGTTCATTATCTCTTCCCTCCTTTTAGGTCATGTGTAAAATAACCCTTGAAGTGCACCACCCATATGATAGAAAAATTTTATATGAGCTAGGCACCTCCACTCCATATATCATACTTATTCAAATAACGCAAGGGCAAAGTGGCGATTTTACGTAGCCCCGACGGGAATCGAACCCGTGTTATTAGGCTGAGAACCTAATGTCCTAGGCCACTAGACGACGGGGCCTTTTTGTATCGACCCTTATCATACCACGCTCGCAAATTTTTACCAATTTCGAAGTATACCATATACTCACGATCGTGAACATATGGTAGTTAATCAATAAATCTGGCTAGGCCTTTGGTTTTTCTACGCGCTCCACCGCTATCTTCATTGCCGCGGCGCGGGGGGTGATTTTAGAACGTTTGGCGTTTTCGAGGATTAAACGAGTGTTTTTGGTAATTTTATTTTTTACCATACGAAACATATCCTTTGGATTGTAGCCGCGGTATTCGGCGTAAGAAGAAATAACGCCTCCGGCATTCGCTATAATGTCCGGGACCACTAAAATCCCCCGCTTATGCAGTTTTTCTTCTATGGCATGCGAGATAGGCACATTTGCCGCTTCTATGATAATTTTCGCATTGACGCCTTTGTAATTTTTTTCGGTAATAACATCGGGGATCGCGGCTGGGATAAGAATATCCACTGGCAGCTCAAACAATTTGCCGTGCGAAATTGCTTTCCCATCTTTTCCAATCCGACAGACAGTACCTTTGCCACGCTTACAGGAAACTAAATCCGCAAAAGCAAACCCATTTTTGTTGTAAATCGCTCCGCTTAGATCGGAAACCGCTACAATTTTCGCTCCCATCTCGCGCAAGTATTTAGCCGTGAATTCTCCAACATTCCCAAACCCTTGAATTGCGACTGTTGCGCCCTCGAGTGTAATCCCGGTATATTCGGCTGCAACCTTCGTTGCGTGTGCCACGCCAAATCCGGTACTGCCAAATTCGTGAGGAATGCCGCACTGCTCCCGGCTTCCCCCTTTCCCGAAAACAAGCATACAAAGATTTGCGGGCTTTCCCGTTGCCGCGCGCCAGTTGCCATTTGCCTCCACAAACCACTGCATCTCTTCCTCGCCGGAGTTCATATCGGGTCCGGCAATATATAATTTTGGAATAAGGGGCTTAAGCGCCCCTGAAAACGCCTGAATTATTTCCTTCTTTTTTTCTTTTGAAGTCGTTTTTGGATCAAAGACAACTCCGGCTTTTGCTCCGCCAAACGGCAACCCCGCAAGCGCGTTTTTCCATGTCATTGTGCGAGCGAGCGCGAAGACCTCCTCCATCGAAATATTCGGCATCATCCGTATGCCGCCCTTCCCCGGCCCAAGGGCTGTATTGTCTATAACCAAAAACCCCCGCATGCCCGTCTTTGCGTCATATACTTCCAAAAGATATTCGGGACCGTATTGATCGTGTTGAATTGCCACAGAAAAATTGTACCAAAATTGTAAAACCTGTCCAGAATAATTTTTACTCCGCCGTTGTATCTACCCTTGTCCCCACTAAATATTTATCAGGCCATGGGCGGTAAAAACTCTTAAACTCTTTCTCTATTACACTGCCGTCCGGATACTCAATTTTGTACGTCGCAACAGCGCTGCCTCCTTTATGGGCAGTATCAATTCTCTTTGTTTCTCCCTTGGGCAATTCGTCGGTTTCAATATAAATTGGCTCGCCGAAAGGTGTTTCTTCGATGATATGAGGCCCATCAATAAAAGATTTTCTCCCATCGCCTGTTCCATAAATCTCAAAGGTTGCCTTGTCTCCCTCTACATACCCCTGAATCAGGATATGCGCTTTTGTGTCGTTCTTAAACTTAAAATCCGGCTGGGGAGAATATATCGTAGCGTCAAGGCCCGGACCTATAAAATTTCCCTCGCCGTCTTTTTCATAATACGGCACGCGATACGAATGGTTTCGCCGCTGGATGACTGGGAGCCCAGCGTTTAGCACCGATCTAAAAAGGGTTGTGGAAACCTGACAAAGCCCCCCGCCAAATTCAGGAACTGTCTCGTCGCCCTTTATGACAAGCTCGGGCAAATACCCCGTTGTATTATCTATCTCCCCGAGAGTCCCCACGGTCGAAAACTCCTCGCCGGGGGGTATGAGGATGCCGGTCAGAAATCGCATGCCATTTGTAATATTGTGCACTCTGTTTTTGGGGCTTCCGGTAAAAGGCGTAGTCGCCTTGCCGATAAGCTCCACTATCCCAAGCTCCAAAGCCGTACCGCCGCTTTCCGGCTTTTTTACGAGTACCGGCAGGACAATCTCCCTTGCCGTCTTTTTTCCGGAAATCCTGCCATACAGGGATTTCGCAATAAGATCCGCGGTATCGTCTTGTAAAAGCGTCCTGCCATGCCGCGGAGCTATAAAATCTGTGACCCTTCCTTCGCTTTCAATGACCCTTGGATTTTGCACAGTCAAATCTATCTCTTTCGCGACTTCCAATACATATTCGCTTAATGTCTTTTTATCAAAAATGGGCACAAGTCTCTCTCCTTCGTAATCAGAAATAATCCATGAACCGATTTTTTCCCGACTTACCACAAACTTCTGCCCTTTGTATGAAAGCGTAAGAGACTTTGAGATAATTTGCTCGGCTTCGCGCTTTGCGACATCCGCGAGCCCCGGATTGGCCTTAGGCATATCTATATCAAGAGTTATCTGTATCGGCGAAGTGTCCAAATTTTTAATAGACGTAAGAACCGTATTCTTAGTTTTTTCGCGGTCCAGAATCCTTCCGGGTTTCGTATCAAACAATATGCTGACATCTGTCCCATTGATTTCATATCTTATGTCCTTGGGGGGGATATTATATATCGCGGAAAGTATGTCAATTTCGCTTTCAAGCTTACCCCCATTAAAGTCAACGTCTCCCGCTATCACCCGAGGGATAAATGGCGCGATTAATCGTGCCGCAAGCTGCCGAGTCCAGTTGCCTTCGCGCCCGATGGCCCAGGCATTTTGCGCCAAAAAATCAGATGGCAACTTTAGGTCTATACTTTCAGGATTTATTACTTCTTTGTTGCCTTCAATATCAACAATGATGCCCGCGTCATAAAACAATTGAAATTTCTTCTCCAAACGTTCAGCCGCCTCTTGCCGCGTAATACCGCTGACATCTACGGCAGATACAAAGACGTGCGGAAGGATTTTACCGGAATAGTAAAAATTATATAGGGAGAACAGAAGACCCGCTACGAATAAAACACCAAACAAACTCGTAGCAAGTTTGCGAGTTTTGGGAAGACGAGCCAATTCCATAACTTTTAATTCTCGCTAAGCGCTTTGTCTACAATCTCTTTTACTGCCTCAAACGGTAACGCGCCGGGTATAACAGATTTTTTGCCGTTTGCCGCGATAACAATACTATAGGGAGTGCCCTGCCCCCCGGAGTTTGTGGCATCTTCATAGTCGTAAGATACATGATCTTTGTATTTTCCGCTGTCCAGACATTTTTGAAATTTTTGCGTATCAAGACCGATATAGTCAGCGATCTTGGGAAGGTCGCCTTCGTCAAGACCGTTATTTGAAGGGGTTACTTCAAAAAGCCGATCCGTGTATGCCCAGAAAGCCGTATTGCCTCCGAGCTCCGCCGCGCATTCGGTGGCTTCCGCCTCGATTCTCGCCTTGGAATGAAGATTATCTAATGGGAAATGACGATATACCCACGCGACTTTCCCATCATACTCCCTTACTACCCGCTGCATAGTCGGATGGAATCTCTTACAGAAGGGACACTCCAAATCCGAAAACTCAACGATTTTAACCGGAGCGTTTATATCGCCAAGTATATGATCGTCTTCGCTTATCGCCTTGATATTTTCCACTGCCTTTGGCGCGCCGCTGCCCCGGGGATCATCCCCTGCTAGTAGCTGGGCCGGCTTTTTTCCGGCGCCACCGGAATATACTACGGCCCCCGCGATTATGATCCCGGCAATGATTATCGCGCCAGGAACCATTGAATTGAAATTTTTGTTTTCCATATATACTAATTCTCGCTTAAACGCAAAAAGCTGTCAATCATGTTCGATTTTCGTTTTTGCCATATCTTTCACGATCGTGAACTATATGTCAAAAATGAAAATTGCATTAATATCTAACTCCTTTGTCAAAAAAACTTAGGTGTTTTCGCAATAACACGCCTTGCATCAAAAAATATCGCCGCAATATTCTATCATTATTAATTTTTGCGGTGAAAGTTATGGTAAAGCGTTTAATTCCTAAAAATTCACAAAGGTAAGCTATTTCCCTTTCACATTCAAAGGGGTATATCCATACACTTTTTTGAAACTGAAAAAATCCCATATTTTTTAAATAATATCTAAGCGCATCTCGAAAACTCCTAGATTTTTCGGGGACATCAAACAATACAAATCGCCAACGACCATCCCAATCTTTTGACGGAATAATTTTTAGGTCTTCCAAACTGCTTTTCTCGCCAAATAATCTTTTGCCCTTGGTTGTCATTTTAAGCCCGACAACATTTTTCTTTCTGTCGTATTTCCAGTCTACGTACTTGTTCTTTTTTAAGCGATAAAGACTTTCGCGCACTAGCTCTGGATCCTTCTCCGGCGGAATATATGGCCCTTCTTTATCCCACCATTTCTTAAAATAGTATTGCGCGAGAGCGACAACAACTCTTCCGCCCATAGGAGTAAGTACAATCGCGCCTCCAGCAAGCGCAACTAAAATTGCTTTTTCGGTCTTGCTTAATTCCATTCTTCTCATTAGTTCTATTCTCTTCTCCGGCAATGTTTTTGTCAATTATCTCACGATCGTGAAAGATATGACAAAAACAACTATGTAACTAAAAACCACCTAAACTAGGTGGTGGCAAATTGCGCAATAGCTTCCAGTGCAACATCGAAGACAACTTTTCTTCCTTTTTCCGTGAGGACTTTTTCTTCCTCCAAAACATCAAGGAAGTGCCCTCCCTCAATGATATTATCGCCCAAATATAATATAGCCGCGCGTTTAGTCCCAAAGGCTTCCCCAACTGCAAGGGTAGTGGCGGTCTCTAGATCAACCCCCGCATATCCCACGCTACTCCATCCTTGAATAAGTTCTGGAGTTTCTGCTAGCATTCCGCTAGTTGTAAAAATCGTTCCGGTATGACATTTAATACCCCTTCTAGCACATTCTTTTTGGAGCCACATTGCGATCTCTGGGCTTGCTATTGGCACAATCCCTTTGGGCAAATACCAGTCTGAGGCGCCATCTGCCCCGATAGCACGCGTCGGCACCAATATATCACCCACCCGCATTCCTCTTTGTAATCCGCCAAAGCTGCCAATCTGCAACACTAATTTAACGCCTAGAACGCTGAAGACGTGAACCCATTCTGATGTCATTGAAGAACCATATGTTACTGCAAGCGCAATTTTTTTATCCCCAAATGTAAATCGGAATATATTATGCATAAGCCATAATTCAGGAGTGATATTTGTATCCCTGCTAAAGTTTTTAAATCCCTTGTTAAGGTCCATAATTCCGTACAGAAGCAAACTATCAGGTATTCCGCATTCAGTTATCCCAAGATGCTTCAGCCAATCCTCTTTACCAAAATTCCTGTACATCTTTCCTCCTCTACTCGGTATTGCTACGTACGATTCTACATAGCATACTGTTATACACTTGTCAAATTATGAAGATTTTCGTTTTTGCCATATAACTCACGATCGTGAACGATATGTCAAAAACGAAAGGAGCAAAATAAAAGCGGGGAACAAAAAAATGCAATACTACCTATCCCCCAGCGTCAAATAGTTGTACGCGTCCAGTGCCGCTTTGACGGCGTCGCCGGCGGAGATGTTGTTTTGTTTGAAAGGGTCGTCTGTGACGTCTCCCGCGGCCCAAATTCCTTTCTGCGACGTGCGCGCGTTTTTAGAATTTATGATAATTTCGCCGTATTTATTTGTTTCCACAAGATCTTTTACCATATCGAAGTTTGGCACGGAGCCGATTTCTATAAATATGCCCTCTACGGAAAGCTCTTTTTCTTGGCCAGTTTTTCTATCCTTGTATTTCAGGCCCGTGACGAATTTATCTCCAAAAATCTCCAGAGTTTCCGCGTTTAAAATAATCTCTTTTACTTTATCGGATGATTTCACTTTTTCTTGCGTCACCGGATCGCCTTTCAGAGTATCCGTATATTCCAGCAGCCAAATGTTTTTGGCGTAAGGGACAAGGTCAAGCGCCGCCTCAAGGCCGGCGTTGCCGCCGCCAACAACCGCGACATTTTTATCTTTGAAAATAGGCGCGTCGCAGGTAGAGCAATATGCCACCCCCTTCCCATCAAACTCTTTTTCTCCGGGCACGCCGAGTTTTTTGCGGTGCGCACCGGAGCCCACAAATACCGTCCTTGTTTCATAGGCATTTCCCTTTTCGGTTAAAGCCCTAAAGTTGACGGGATCCGACCCCGTCAACTTTTCAACCTTAACAACTTTGTCCCGAACAACTATTTCTATGTCTTCCTGCGCCCGCACATGCCCCTCAAGCATTTTTGCGAATTCAAAACCAGAAACATTTTTTGTCCCTATCCAGTTTTCGATTCCGCTAGATACCACCGACTGACCGCCCCATTCCTCGGTTATCAAAATTGTCTTGAGTTTTTTCCTCGCGGCATACACGGCCGCCGCTACCGCGGCTGGCCCTCCGCCTATTATGAGAAAATCGTACATACTAAAATTGCTTGGATATAAATGTAGAGAGAAGGAATCCCACAACTAATCCATATAACAAATGAAGCAAAAAGGCGATCACCCAATAGTATCCCGTAATTTTTACTTTCCCGAATCTACTCCTTGCAAGCGGCAGCAAAACCAGCATCAAAAATAGCCAAGGCAAAACTGCAAACATAACGCCGGAGACGGGCGTAAACTCAACAAAGAAAAATTGCCTTTCCACAAGAAAACCGAACAAAAGGGCCCAGAGAGCACCGAGAGTCAAGTGCAGGTAACTCCCCATAATACGCGCGACCCTCTCTGGTTCCGGCTTGCCCCAGTCCACCAAGCGGCTCAATATAAGTGGGATATCGGGAAAATTTGCTATATATTTTTGCCCAAACCACCTGCCTACGCTTATTGTAAAAGCGCCTACAACGCCGGCTATGAGATAAAATACGAAATTTGGTAACCCTAACATATTAAAGATTTATTTCCTTTCCTTCCTCTATTATACCATAACTACCTATGTCTTTTAATGCCTCACGTAAATTTGAAATATTCACCTCTTTCCGCGGGCGGTAAGAAACCACGGGCCTTATAGGGGGGTAACTCCGTGTCGCCTCATTCAAGGAAATCTCGCGGG
>CAYJWU010000012.1:0-7607 GCA_964374025.1 uncultured Candidatus Saccharibacteria bacterium | reverse complement strand
GGCCTGCGCTCGTCTGGCTTGAAACTCAATTTAACGCTGCGCTTACAATCCGTGCACGTAGCATAATATTCCTTTTCGCTTTTTGGCGGATACTGCCTTGTCGGAGCGGGCCTCGCCTCGACTCGCTCGACTCTCGCCGGCGGACGAAATGATTCTTCGCGTGGGAACCTTTCCATAATGCCGCTCCATCGCGTAATTTTTTCTTCAATTACGGCGCGCGCCTTGCCGAATCTCTCGCGAGACACCCTTATTACTTTATCGGCGTATGATTCCTCGGGCTTTGAAAATGGCGGCAAAGTGATGGCTGAAAAAGCATTGGATGCTATGCCGTCTATCATCAATTTAATCGCGATATTGTATTTTCCTAAATTGACTAAATCTTCCGGCAAAAAGGATGGGGTAAATTCGTTTTCCATAAATTCCGCGTCCGCGGCCCCAACTCTGAAGCTTACTAGGGTCCCTGCGTTGCCAAAAACCGCGTCCCTTACTATTTCATCCATCTGTGTTATATATTGGTGAGCCAGAATGAGGGCTAGACGATATTTTCGCGCCTCCGATAAAATGCCGGCAAATGAAGGAGTCGCAAAGGTCTGAAACTCGTCAATATAAAGAAAGAAGTCCTCGCGATTTTCCTCGGGCGTATCAACTCTGGACATTGCCGCTATCTGAAGTTTTGTAATAAGCATTGTGCCAAGCAGCGCTGTATTATCCTCACCTACGCGACCCTTGGAAAGATTCGCGATAAAAATTTTTTTATTGTCCATTATGTCCCTTAGATTGAATGTTGACTTTGTTTGCCCCACTATATTGCGAATCAACGGATTTGAAATAAACTGGCCAATTTTATTCTGAATGGCGCCCGTTGCCTCCTCCCGGTAACGCTCTGGGTATTTCGCGAATTCATTTATCCAATATGACTTAACAGCAGGGTCCTTTAAGTTATCAACCACCTTCTTCCGATAGTCCTTATCGGCGAGCATTCGATTCGCGCCCATAATTGTAGCGTTTGGATATTCAAGGAGCGCAAGCAGCGCATTGTTCAAAATATACTCCATGCGCGCAGACCAAACATCCACCCATATCTTCTTAAATGCCGCCATTAGCCCCGCGGCAATAAAATATCGCTGTTCTGAACCCACAGACTCCATAATGTTAAACCCGATTGGAGCTTCCGTATCCGCGGGATTAAAATACACCACGTCGTTTACGCGGTTTTTGGGAACAAACGCTAAGACAGCTTCGGCAAACTCGCCATGCGGATCAATGATACCCACGCCGTGTCCCGCTATCACGTCCTGAATCGCCATGTTCTGAAGCATCTGCGTCTTTCCCATACCCGTCTTTCCGATTACGTACATATGGCGGCGGCGGTCATCAATCTTTATGCCGAATTTTTGCTGACGTCCGCGAGCTGTTGTTTGCGCGAAAAAATTTATATCGCTCATAATTTATTCTATAGGCAGCCCGGCGGGCGCGGGAGCTTTTTTAGATTCAACCCGCGGCATTATGGGCGCCTTTACAATTTGTCCCGGGAAATGGAAAATTGTCGCAAGCTCCTCGACATTCAGCATATACATCGGAGTTATCTTGCCCGGAAGCGGAAGACGCAACTTGTACCTCCATACAATGCGCATTTTGCGAAAATGGCTTCTTATATTTTTAAAATAGATAAATGATCTCTTGGGCAAGGTCTTTGAATTCGGCTTGATGGAATTCAAGTTGTATGTGTTAAACTGCCTGAAAAATCCAAAGAGCGCTCCGACATTTGTCTTGCTGAATACATCCTTTCTGCCTATATAGACAAACCGCATTATTGTATCAAAGAAAACCTTTGACGACTTTTCCTCCATACGCTTAAGGATCTCGCGCTCCCCCGGAGAAAGCCGCCATTCTGTCTGGAGCCAGGGATCCTCTTTTTTCTCTTCGTCGGTGCCTCCGGTTATTTGAGAGAGTACGGATCCCGCGACTGTCGCGGCAGCCCCCTTCTTTTCTTTGGGCTTTCTGCCAAGCATCTTCCCCACAAACTTCTCTACTTCACTGCGAAGTTTGGTAATACTTTCATTGGGCTGTATAATAATCTGCACCCATATATGCTCTCCAGGTTTCAGCTTATTTAAAACTTCGGCAATTGAAGCCATGGGGTCGAGCCGCCTCTCCTCAACCTGCTCCTCGAAATCCATGTATGTTCTCAACGGATAGGCGTCTTCTTTGACAAGCATGAGGTCAGTCCCCCACACATCCCAGTCTTTATTTGGAAGATTGGGAGGCACCATTTCGGTATAATCCTCTACTTCCTGAATCTCCGCGTCGGGATATTGGGAGTAAATCTGCGCCTCAACAAAATCTCTAAATTTTGTCTGCGTGTAAATGTAAAAATGGACATCTCCTCCGGAGCCCGCTATCTCCAAGCTAAACCAAGGGAGAAACTCCCCCTTTACCCAGATATCCCTGAATTTAAGCTCGTCCCACACGCCGTGAAGACCCACGAGCACATATTCCATCGCCTTTGGGGTTTTCAAAACCTCTTGGGGAAGGCGTATCTCAAGCAGAATAAATTCAAGCGCATTATAATAAACTTTTTGACGCCAATACAGCCAACTTTTTTTTAGTATAAAAAAAAGGATAAGTGGCGTTACAAGCCACCAAGTGGCCTTAATAAAAAAGAGTAAAAAAGAAAAAACCTCCATGAGTAAGCTTTAAGCTTTAAGCTTTAAGCTAAATAATATTTCCCGTCTTCTAGTTTCTTGAAATAGTTTTTATTTTGCAAATTCAAAAATACGGTGTTTGGTTTTACAAACCGCCGTTCCGATATCAATCTCAAAACATCCTCTTTATGCAATGCCTCTCCGGAATCTTTAAGGATTTGCACGAGTACGTCTTTTACGGTTCCCGGCTCATAACCCCAGTCCGACAACGCGTAAAGCCCCCTTCCTATAAGGACGAACCTCGGATCTTTAATCAGTTCGTTATGAACGGTTTGCGGGTGAGTTGGGCGGGGTTTTACGGGGCCCTCATAAGATCGCACAAAGTATTTATCAATGAGTTCGCTGATTTCCCTAAAATGCAGAGGCCGCTTTTCCTGTTCAAATACAAGATGCGCCTTGTCCTTTACTCCGCGCGGAGTGATCCTCGGCCAATCAGCAAGACCCCAATCGCCAAAAAATCCCCGCTTTATACGCTTGCTCAATGCGAGGATATTTTCCGGGGCAAGCGTCAGAAGCTCCGAAAATGATATCGGCGCATTTTTTGCCGCAAGGGCCTCGTGCGCACTGAAAACTCGCGCGTCCGCGTCTTTGAGGACCGTCTCGTTAAGCGCGTAGCGAGCGTGCAAATCGTCTGTTTCCTTGCGCATGATAAGCCCGGGCATTAAGCGCAGAACAAAAGAAAGATGGGCGGCTTCTTCGGATCTTGCAAGCGCGTCAAAAATATCAGATTCTTTTACAACTGCGCCTTTTTTATTTATATAGTTTTCGATATTCAAAAACGCGGACGCAAGCAATGTATTTACGCCTGCATTTGTAAGTTTCCGAAGGCCATACTCCTGGATTTGCCTTACGCGCTCGCGGGTAATTTTATAACTCTTCCCTATCGATTCAAGGGTTTCCGCTTCGTTTCTATCAATACCAAAACGCCGCTCGAGAACCTCGCGATTTTTGTCTGAAATAGAGGAAAGCAGTTTCGCAACCGGTTTCTTTATATTAAGTTTTTCCGCGCGTGCATTCATGCCTATATGATATCACTAGGGGTAAAGTATGTCAAGTGTTTTACCCCAAAGTTACCTTTTCCTTATTCTTAGCATGGACCATGAAAAAAGTAAAGGACTCGCGAGAAAAATTGAGGAGTATGTGCCGATGCTTATCCCGATAATCAACGTAAGGACGAAATATTTCAGAGTCGCGCCTCCGAAAAGAAAAATGGCGACTAGCACAAGCAGCGTGGAAAGAGACGCATTGAGAGAACGGATATAAACCTGATTGAAGCTATCATTAATCACTTGCGCGAAATCGAATACACTGCCCTGCCTCATGACATTCTCCCGAATTCTGTCGAATATTACAATTGTGTCATTTACAGAGTAGCCCAAAATTGTAAGGAGCGCCGCGACAAACGGCACTCCTATTTCAAGATTCAAAAAATGGCCTACGAACGCGAATACCCCCATGGTTATCACTATATCGTGAAAAAGCGCTATTATCGCTACGACCCCATACTTCCATGATCTCAGGGGAAATGAAATTCGCCTGAAAGCCCAAGCCACATACGCAAGTACCATTATAACAACAAGCAAAACCGCCCAGAGCGATTTTTGCTTAGTCTCACTGCCTATAACAGGGCCTATGGACTCGAATCTAACTTCCTCAAACTCCGAAAGGCCCTTGAGTTTGCTCAAAACACTTTGATGGACAGCCTCATCCACATTTTTAAATCTTAATATAAGATTTGCGTCTCCGCTGTCCTGAACTGTTACCTCTCCAAGAGCAAACTCTGTAAGCAGGCTTCTTATGGCCTCGTGGCTTGGGCGCGAACCCAAACTAACAAGCTCCATGATGCTCCCGCCCTTAAAATCAACCCCTAGATTTAAACCTAAAACGGCAAGCGAAATAATACTCGCTATGACGAGAAATCCCGACAAGGCGTAATAAATTTTTCGGTAGCGCAACATAGTTTATAGCTTATAGTTTATAGTTTTAAATTGAATTACTGCCTAACCCATGGCCAGGAATTTCTGCCGATCCTTCCCTCTCCCGTAAACCTAATCAAATACCTTGTCACAATCATCGCAGAAAACATGCTTATTAAAATTCCTATTCCCAAAGTCAAAGCAAATCCTTTGATAAAACTTGTGGAAAACCAAAATAGTATTACGCAGGTAAGCAAGGTAGATACGTTCCCATCACGGATAGAAGGCCATGCCCGTGAAAAAGCGTTATTTAATATTAGCAGGAAATCTCCCGTCTCGCCTTTCTTTCTACCCGACATTTCCTCTCGCAATCTTTCAAATACAAGAATATTCGCGTCCACCGCCATGCCTATTGATAGAATAAAACCTGCAATACCCGGAAGCGTCAACGTTACCGGCACAATTTTGAAAATTGCAAGAAGCAGGACAACATATATAAATAGCGCGACTACCGCAAAAATACCAGAGAGCTTATAAAGCAGCACCATAAATATAATTACGGCAATCATTCCGACTATCCCCGCGCGCGTACTTTTATTTAAGGACTCTTCTCCAAGAGACGCTCCAATACTTTGCTGGGATATCAGAGTTATAGGTACGGGCAAGGCGCCGGCATTAAGATTGCGCGCGAGTGTTTTTGCGCCTTCAATGTTAAACCCTGTAATTTGAGCTCTGCCCCCTGAAATTTTTTGCTGTACCCGGGGAAAACTTATAAGAATACCGTCCAAATAAATCGCCAGGGGCTTGTCAATATTTCTTCCGGTTAGTTCCTCAAAAATTTTAGAACCGGTATCGTCCAGATCCAAGCTTACCACCGGCTGATTTGTATTTGGATCAAACTGAAGAGACGCGTTCTTTAAATATTTCCCGGTAAGAGGGGGCGCCGCAGATTTAAAACACGGATCTTCCCCTTGCGCTTGCCCTATCGCGCGAATCAACTCAGGATTTACGTTCGCGCAGAGGATCAAAAGTTCTCGGTCGGGAAATTTTTCTTCGTCCGTAATTGCCTTGCGCAAAATCCGAATTTTCTCATTTTCCGGCTGTTCCTCCTTAAACTCAAGGAAGGGAGTCGCGCCAATAAGTTCTATCGCTTTGTCAAAATCAGTAATTCCGGCAAGCTCAACAACCAGCCGCCAGCCGCCCTTCCCTTTTTCAACAAGCACATTGGGCTCGCGCACGCCAAAGAGATTCACCCTTCGCTCAATTACATCGCGCAGCCCTCCCATTGCCTCCTCGTAATTCCCGGACTCCACTTGCGAAAGGTCGGCTTCGTAGATAAGATGTATGCCGCCCTCTAAATCAAGTCCCTTGGAAAACGGAATATCCACAAAATGGGGCACATTGAATACGTCGTCTGCTTTTTTGAATATATACCATTTATCAAGCCGCCTTACCGATTCCGGCAGATCAATGCCGTCAAGTTTTGGATTATACCAGTCGGCAAAACTATTCCAGAATTTAGGATAGTCAAGATTGAGAGCTAAAAAAGAAAACAAAAAAACAGCAAAAATCGCTGTCCTGTACCGCCTTCTCGCTTGCCTCGGCCAGATAAAATACCGTATGCCTGAAATTAGTTTGCTTGGAAACGAAACCAAACCAAAAAATCTTTTCATAAGACAAAGAATATCTGAAAACTGTCGCAAAGTCAATGATTTTGTTATAATTAACTGTAATGTCAGATAAATATTGGGAGGAAATAATCAGCCCCGGAGACCGAGCAAGCGCGCTTGCCAAAGAAATCTGCTTTCAAAGTCATAGAAACTGTCCCGCGGTGAGCGTTATGCCCCATCAACCAAACAACTTTCGGGGCGGCGTTGGGTTTGTTCCTCAAAAGCACATACTTACCGACATGATGAACGGCTCGATGACTATTGACGCGGAAAATGACGGCGCCGGCGGCAAGCCGCAGTTCTTCACGCTTGTTGGGACCCCAGAAACTTTTAGGAATCTTGGCTGGGAAATCATAACAATGACCGCGGATGACTTCGCGCGATCCGGAAGGTTTCCCGCAGTCATCGCGAACGAGATTAACGCGAAGCGCATAACCGACAAAAACTTCCATCTTTTTCAGGCGCTAATGGAAGGATACGGAGAAGCCCTGAAGGAATCTGGACTAGTAAACATTACCGGGGAAACTGCTCTTATGAAGCACAGCATCACTGCGTTTTGCGACATTGACTCCGACGCGCAATTCATCCTTACGTGGGGAGCAACGTGCATCGGCCTTGCGCATCGAGATCTTCTCATAGACGGATCCGACATTGTACCCGGCATGACCGTGATAGGATTCTGGGAGCCGGGATACCGGTGCAACGGCGGCACATTCCTTACGGATCTGATTCTTGAAAAATGGGGTCCGGATCCCCGGGATATTATGCAAAATCCCGAAGCAATGGAGTTTGTTAAAAAACTGACTGTTCCTTCGAAAAGCTACGCTCGCGCAATAACCCGGCTTGTGGGCTGGAACCCCGATGGCAGTACGGGAGAGCCGATGGCGCAAATTAAGGGAATCGCGCATATCACCGGAGGCGGCGTATGGGGCAAGTTTGGTGAAATGCTCCACGAAGGCGTAGGCGCGTATCTCGATTCCATGACCACGCCAGCAGATGTTTTGCTGCAAGCGCAGGAACTTTCATGGAACACAAAGGATCCCCTCACGGACTGGCAGGCCTACAGCACGCTCCATGGCGGATGCGGGATGCTACTTGTCTGCCAAAGAGGTGACGAAAGCAAAATCATTATTGAAGTAAAAAAAGAGGGCATCCGCGCCCAAGTTGTCGGCGAAACATTCGCGTCAGACGATAGGGAGATTATTATTCAATCCAAATTCAAAGAAGGCAAACAGCTTTCTTCCCTAAAGCCGAGCTGAGCTTGGCAAAAGCCCAAATAAGGGCTTTTTATCTTTATACAAAAACTCTGCAATAGC
>CAYJWU010000011.1:0-24708 GCA_964374025.1 uncultured Candidatus Saccharibacteria bacterium | reverse complement strand
CCATGGCCATTGTCTCATGGCGATGGTCACCCATAGCATGCCCTCCCTGGCTTATTGTCAAAGACGCTTATAAAAGATTAGCATACACGGCTTATTACGACAAACTTCTTTTAACGCCTCAACAGGATTTCCGTTGTGGCGTTTAGGTATGAATCGCTTGTGGCGTTTTGAATATTATGGTATGAATTAGATAAATCAGGAAGGAGGTAGAAACATCAATGGATAGTGACCGACTCGAGATTTTAACGAAGCTGGTGGAGTATTTTAGTCGCCGGAAATACACTGATCCGCAGATCGACAAAGAGGCAGGAAAGCTTGTCTCTGAAGCTAAGGTCAGGCTCGCACACGAGCGGGCATCGGAAAAGCGCATGCGGACAAAAGATTTCATCCGCGAACACTATAGGGGCTGGTGGGGCGAAGAGCTTGAGGAGCAGGCCGAGTTTATAAGGTGGCTGGAGAAAGCTGATTGGTGCGGACACCAACAGTTTCTGCTAGTATGTGGTAGATGTAGAGGAAGTGGAGAGTGCTTTTTCCTAGACAGTATGCGGCCTTGCTTCACGTGCAATGGCGAGAAGACGGTTACTGGGCCTTTCCACTGCGCCGATAAGGATTGTGGAAGATCAAGAGGAAGAGTGCACCTTTCACATCCAATGACTCCCCTTGGTCCGCCCAAGAAAACTACGGACATAAAGGAGCACGGTGCCGCGTGATAGGACTAGGGCGCTCCGCCCACTCGCCCGCAGTGAGTTTGCCGAATTTACCAAACCTGCTATAATGATGGCAGGTTTTTATCTTTATACAAAAAGTCCGCTATAGCATAACTTTTGTATAAGAATGAAATAAAGTATATATACGAGTTGGCGATGAATAGGCGAGATAAAAAGAAAATAGAAGAAGCAATTTTGCATACTCTTCTTGGGGGAGCTTTGATTATTTCGCCCATGGGCGGGTATGTTGTTGTTGGGCTTGCGAAATATTTTTTCAAAAAATGGTGGGAAAAAGACGGGCCGTATATTCCGCCCGAACGAGATCCGGAGAAAATACGGGAGAGCTTATACAATTTGAAGCGGAATAACTACATAAATTGGAAATACGACAAGAAAAAAAACATAATTCGGCTTGAGCTAACTGGCAAAGGGAAAAAAGTTTTTGGAAAGACTAGGTTTAACAATATAGAAATTCCCAAGTCAGAAAAGTGGGACGGAAAATGGCGATTCTTTCTCTTTGACGTGCCGGAGAAATCAAAGCCATTCAGGGAAGCGTTGCGTATGAAGCTAAAAATCCTAGGATTTTTTCAGTTTCAAAAAAGCGTATGGATGTATCCCTTTGAGTGCGAAAAGGAAATGAGATATGTTTGTGAATGCATTGGCGTTGCGCCTTTTGCAATTACATTTACGGCAGCAGTGGATAATGACTATATTTTGAGGAAGTACTTTTTTGATAAAGGCGTTTTGCCGCGCAAGTACTCGGATGCGAGAAATCGTTTCATCCGATCTTAGTCTTTATACAAAAACTCTGCTATAGCATAACTTTTGTATAAAGATAAATTAGCTTTTATGGGATTGTCCCTTTTTGTGAGGTTTCCTCTTTTATAGGATCTCCATATACTTCTTGAATAGTTTTTGTATCTGTGTATAATATAAAATAGATCTTTTGGAGGTGATTTATGTTGGAGAAAGTGGGGCGTGTTATTGCATTCGGGGACGGTACTGCTTCAATTCTCGAAGAAGGCGGGGGAAGGAAAATTTACCGATTTGCGCCAAAGAAAGTAAAAGGCAATCTCCACGAACATGACGAGCAATGCTTGAATTATCCCGCGCGCCTTATGGATCGCGTCGTAAACTTTGTTGTAGACGACACAAGCGGTGAAGTAACCTCTGTTTCCATATTTGTGCCATCGTTTGCTACCTATATGTGCCAAGATTGTGATGGCAGATGTTATACGATGGCGGCGAAGATGTGCGAATGCGGCAATCTCGCAAACAGCGTTTTTAAGCAATGCGAGGCATGCGCGGTCGAGAAGGGTGAATGTGCTGCCTGCGGCAAAAAGCTCAAACAAGGCGGCATAGGCAGCAATGGGTAGCGATCCTATTGCAGTGAGCTTTTAAAACCTGCTATAATGATGGCAGGTTTTTACTTTTATGAGGCAATCTCAACTTTTTACCAAAACCTTAAAAATGGCGCCTAGCGATGAGACGGCGACAAACGCGAAGCTTCTTACGAGGGGCGGATTTGTATACAAAAATTCTGCCGGTATCTACTCGTACTTGCCGCTTGGCTTGCGGGTAATTGAGAAAATTAGCAAAATTATTCGTGAGGAAATGGACGCAATCGGCGGGGTTGAAATTTTTATGCCCGCGCTTGTGGACCGAAAATATTTAGAGGCAACCGATCGATTTAAGCTCGATGTTGGTTTTGATGTGCAGGGTAAGCGCGATAAAAAGCCGCCTTACGCGCTTGGCTGGACTCACGAGGAGGTTTTGACGGATATCGCGTCGAAGTATATAAGTTCGTATAAGGATTTACCCGCAGCGCTTTATCAGATACAGACAAAATTTCGAAACGAAACAAGGGCTAAAAGCGGCTTATTGAGGGGGAGAGAGTTTTTAATGAAAGATCTTTACAGTTTCCACGCGTCAGAGGAAGATTTATTTGTTTACTATGAAAAAGTAAAAGAAGCCTATTTCAACGTTTTTAAGCGCTGTAATTTGAAGGCCCTCTGCACTGTTGCCGGCGGAGGCGATTTTACAATATCGAATACCCATGAATTTCAGGTACTTGCCGACGTTGGGGAGGATTCCATATTTTATTGCGAAAAATGTTGCTACGCGGAAAATAGCGAGATATCAAAATTAAAAGGAGGCGGAAAATGTGTTAAGTGCGATGGCGAGGTCCTGCAGGGAAATGCCATAGAAGTAGGCAATATTTTTCCGTTGGGCGCTAAGTATTCAGAGGCGTTTGACTTAAAATTTACCGATGAAGGCGGCAATAAAAAATTAGTTGTGATGGGCTCTTACGGTATCGGCGTAAGCCGATTGATGGCGGCGGTTGTGGAAATCCACAATGACGAACGCGGCATTATCTGGCCGCGAAATATCGCGCCGTATGATGCGCACTTAGTTTATGTTCCATCCCGTGATCCAAAAATCAAAAATGAGGCGGATAAACTCTATGACCTTTTACAAAAAGAAGGAGTTGAAGTATTATATGATGATCGCGTTGAGGTAACCGCCGGAGAAAAATTTATAGACGCGGATTTACTCGGAATGCCGCTAAGGATCCTTTTGAGCGAAAAGACGCAAGATCAACATAGCGTGGAATTTAAAAAGCGCGACGAAAAAAATACGGAATTATGCTCACTAAACTATTCGGCTATTTCTCAAAAGATATCGGCATAGATTTAGGCACCGCGAACACTCTCGTATACGTAAGGGGGCGCGGTATTGTTATTAATGAGCCCTCTGTTGTCGCGATAAATCAAAAAACCGGCCAAGTCCTTGAAATAGGAGAGGAGGCAAGGAAAATGGTGGGGCGCACGCCGTCCCATATCGTTGCGTCGCGTCCTCTAAGGAATGGTGTTATTTCTGATTTTGAGGTTACGGAGCAGATGCTGAAATATTTTATCAATAAAGTCCACAAGGGTTCGTTTTTTTTATTTCCAAGGCCCCGGGTTGTTATCGGCGTTCCTTCGGGTGCTACAGAGGTTGAAAAAAAAGCCGTAGAAGACGCGGCGCGGAACGCCGGCGCTCGCGAAGTTTATCTTATAGAAGAGCCGATAGCGGCCGCGATAGGCGCGCGCCTTGCGGTGCAGGACGCGGTTGGCAGCATGATAGTGGATATCGGCGGGGGGACTACGGAGGTTGCCGTTATTTCACTTGGGGGGCTGGTGACGGCGCGAAGCGCGAGGATCGCGGGAGACAAGATGAATGAGGACATTATTAATTTTGCTAGAGAGGAATACAAGTTGCTTTTGGGAGAGCGTACGGCGGAAGATATAAAAATAGACATAGGATCATGCATGGAATTAGACGAGGAATTAGAGGCTACAATGCGCGGTCGGGATTTGGTTTCAGGGCTTCCAAAGGAGATAATAATTAAAGATAAAGAAGTAAGAAGAGCGCTCGAAGGATCGGTGCGGCTTATAGTATCTTTCGTAAAAGAGACCATTGAGGAAACTCCCCCAGAGCTCCTAGCGGACATTATGCATAACGGCATTGTGCTTGCCGGAGGCGGCGGCCTTTTGCGAAGATTCGATGAACTTCTCGCGCGAGAAACAAAGGTTCCCGTAAAGCTCGCGGAAGACCCCCTAACATGCGTAGTCAGGGGTACGGGAGTTATACTTGAAAACATCGAAAAACTTAAATACACTCTTGCCTTTCAAAACTAGCTTGTCGAGCAAATGGGCGGCAAAAGTTTTAAAAAATTTAAAATAAATCTTTCTTCGCGCGAAGACATACAACCCGAAGAAATTTTTTTTGAATCCGCAAAAATAAGAGAGTTTGAGCATGAAGACACTGACGCGGGGAAGCTCGAAAAGCCAATTTCCTCTTTGGTTTTTACGTCGTTTGAATTTCTGCAGATTGCGGCCATTGTTTTTATGGCCGTCCTTACGGGTTTTATTGTTATCGCAAAGGGAGATTTGTATAAAGTTGAGGCGTGGGATAACTCTTCCAGGGCCATCCCGGTTCTTGCGCAAAGGGGGCTGATTTATTCTTCGGATGGTATGGTCCTTGCCAAAAACGAAGTCTATTTTGATGTACTTATAAAATCAGCAACACTAAATAAATCCCTCGTTTCAGCCGAAGATTTTTCCCAACTCGCAAATTCTATCGCCTCAATGTTGGGCAAAGATTCCGAGGCGCTGTATAAAAAGTTCCAAGCCGCGGAGGGCGGAAATTTTTCCGAATATGTAATTCTTAGGGGTATTTCAAAAGACGAAATTAAAAAAATCGCAAGTACGATTGCAGAGTATCCATTTTTTGAGGTTCGCGAAGCGCCGCGCAGGAGATATCCCGCCGATTTGTCATTTTCTCATGTACTGGGTTACACTGGCGAAGTAACCGCATCCGATTTATTATTTAAAGAATATTCAAAGGGGGTAAGAGTCGGCAAGGTCGGGGTGGAAGCATTTTACGATGATGTTATGCGCGGCCAAGTGGGTATTATAGCGAGAGAGGTAGATTCAAGGGGCAATATTTTGAGCGAGACACTAAAAATAGAGCCGCGCGTGGGCGCCGATGTTACGCTTCATATAAACGCGTTACTTCAGGAAAAGGCGCATGCTATTCTTAAAAAACACGCGAAGGCTTTGGGGGTTAATGCCGCGGCGGCCGTTCTTTTAAACCCAAAGGATGGGGGGGTAGCGGCACTTGTCAGCATTCCCGCGTTCGACGCGAATTTATTTGAAAGTGGTATGGGAAAAGAAGATTTTGAAAGGTTAATAAATGATCCCAAGAAACCTTTGTTTAATAGGGCGATAGGAGGAGAATACCCAAGCGGTTCCACGATAAAACCGATTATTGCCGCGGCGGCTCTTGAAGAAGGACTAATAACGCCTTCATTTCTTGTATATAGCGATGGGGTGCTTGAGGTCCCGAGCATCTACAACAGCGAAGTTATATATGAGTTCAGGGATTGGAAGGCGCACGGATGGTCGGATTTGCGAAAAGCAATCGCGGATTCGGTAAATATTTATTTTTACACTATAGGAGGGGGGTATAAGGATCAAGGGGGACTCGGCATAAAAAATATTGAAAAGTATCTTAAAGAATTCAACTGGGGCCGTGAGCTCGGCATTGATTTGCCGGGGGAGCGATCGGGATTAATTCCTACGCCAAAATGGAAAAAGGAGCGAAAGGGCGAGAACTGGTATATCGGCGATACGTATCTTGCGTCAATAGGACAGGGAGATATACTTGTGACGCCAATACAAATCGCGGCGGCAACCGGGGTATTCGCGAATGGGGGTACGCTTTTTACTCCAAAAGTTGTATCCCGGGTTCGGGACAAAAGAATTGAGCCCAATATTATAAATAAGGATTTTATCGCGCCGGAGAATATTAAGGTTGTCCGCGAGGGAATGCGCCAGGCCGTCGAGAGTGGTTCGGGCAGGTTTCTTTTAGATTTTCCATACAAGGTCGCGGGGAAAACCGGCACCGCTCAAACCGCAAACTTTGGAAATCATGCCTGGTTTACTGGGTTTGCTCCTTACGAGGATCCCGAAATTGTTGTGACGGTGTTGCTGGAAGGGGGGGACAAAAGCGATTACGCGGTGCGGGCGGCCAGGGAAATACTAGAAGCTTATTTTGAAATTTATCCCGTACGAAGTAAGTAGCGTTTGGCTACTGCCGTCCCGTACGAACATGTTCTTACGGGACGGACTTCGTACGGGATTTATCCCCACCCTTGACACAAATTTCTATATAAACAATAATTTAATGCGTCATCGCTAATTTTTGAAATATGCAGAGAGAGTTTATAACCAAAAGAGGTTTTGATAAACTTAAACGGGAACTGGAAGAGCTTGTAAGGATAAGGAGGCCGGAGGTCGCCGAAAGAATAAAGGAGGCCGTATCTTTTGGTGATCTTACAGAAAACGCAGAATATGCCGAAGCAAAAGAGGAGCAGGCTTTTGTCGAGGGCCGGATTTTCGAAATAGAGGAGGTGTTTCGAACAGCAACGCTTGTGCAGCCAAAAGTCGGTAAATCTTCGAAAACCGCGCAAATTGGCTGTGTTGTGGCGCTTTCGGGCGAGGGATCTCTTAAGAAATTTAACATAGTCGGAAAGGGGGAGGGCGATCCCCTAAGGGGTGAGGTTTCCTCCGACTCCCCAATGGGGCAAGCAGTCCTTGGTAAAAGTTTGGGAGATATGGTTATTGTTTCGACACCCGGGGGCAACAAGCAGTATAGAATAACAAGAATCGCGTAATATGGCGGAAGATCGCATAAGAGAAAATAGGTTAAACAAAATATCGCGCTTGAAGGTTTTAAAAACGGATGCCTATCCGATATACCTTAAACGCACGCATACGGTGGAGCAGGCGCGCAAAAATTTTAAAAAACTTTCTTCAAGCAAAAAAGAGGTTATTTTAGTTGGCCGTGTTATGACTATTCGCGAGCACGGCGGAGCGACATTTGCCGATATCCTGGACGGCACGGGGATTTTTCAGATATACGCCAAGAAGGATACGCTTGGAGAAAAATCATACAATGAATTTTTGGAGTTTTTTGACATCGGCGATTTTGTAGAGGCGCGCGGTATCTTGTTTGCGACAAAAAGGGGCGAGGAGACCCTTGAACTCTCCAACATCAAGATGCTCGCAAAAACCCTCTTGCCCCTTCCGGAAAAATGGCATGGTTTGCGCGACGTGGAAGAAAGGTACAGAAAGCGCTATTTAGATCTTTTGACAAACAAGGATGTGAGGCGCATTTTCGAGACGCGAAGCGCTATTATAAAAGCCGCGCGAGATTTTTTGGAGGGCGAGGGGTTTATGGAGGTTGAGACCTCAATACTGCAAGCAATTCCCGGCGGCGCTTCGGCAAGGCCCTTTAAAACTCATCTAAACGCCCTTGATATGGAGCTCTATCTTCGCGTGGCTCCCGAGCTTGATTTAAAGAAACTGCTGGTTGGGGGATTTGAAAAAGTGTTTGAGATAGGGCGCTCATTCCGCAACGAGGGCATAGATTATGCCCATAATCCAGAATTTACTTCACTGGAGTTTTATTGGGCGTACGCGGATTACAAAGAAGTTATGAAGTTTTCCGAAAAATTGTTTCGCGATATATTTAAAACCGTCGGAGTGTATCCAAACCTTACGCACGGGGGCAAAACAATTAATCTTAAAACTCCGTGGCCAAGGGTAGAGTTTGTATCTTTGTTCAAGAAATACTTAGATATTGATTATGAGTCTATAGACCGGGATACCTTAGCGGGTAAAGCAGAGGAGCTTGGAATAGTTGTGGGCAAGCATTTAAATAAAGGGCAGGTGGCGGATCTCATTTATAAAAAGGCATGCCGCCCAAAAATCGAGGAGCCGACATTTGTGATTCATCATCCGGCAGAACTTGCTCCTCTTGCAAAACCCTTGCCGGATAATCCCAAATATGACGCGCGTTTTCAGCTTATTATAAATGGCTGGGAGATAGTGAACGCTTTCTCCGAGCTCAACGACCCAATAGTCCAGAGGGAGTTTTTTGAAGAACAGGAGAAACAGCGGAAGCTGGGCGACGAAGAAGCGCAGCGGCTCGACGAGACTTTTCTCGAGGCGCTTGAATATGGCATGCCTCCCGCTACCGGCTTCGCATTCGGCGTAGATCGGCTTACCGCGCTTCTTACAAACTCTCACTCGCTTCGCGAAGTAATCCTATTTCCAACAATGCGGCCTGAAAAGAATGGATAGCAGTTTTCCTATGGCTCTGTTTCTGTGGTTTGGGTAAGAAGTATAAAAAGTGTCATGGCAAATAAATATGATATCCAAATTCGTTAAAGGTCGGGTTTATGTTTTTATCGATGCCGCGAATATCTTTTATATGCAGCGAACTTTAGGTTGGAGAATCTCTTATGAAAAGCTGAAAAAATATCTTGCGGATGAGTGTGGTGGCGGACTAAATAAAATATTTGTATATACGGCCACCGATTCCGAACGACCCCAGCAGAAAAAGTTTTTAGATATGCTTAAGGCTAATGGTTTTATTGTCAGGACGAAAGAAGTGAAAAGGATCAGGGTAGCAAAGGGTGTGTATGAGTGGAAGGGAGATTTTGATGTAGAACTTACAATGGATGTAATAGACAATGTAAAAGGATTTGATACTGCAATATTGCTTTCTGGTGACAGCGATTTTGCTCCAGTCGTAAATAGAATGAAGGAGAACGGGAAGAGAGTCATTGTTATGTCGGCCAAAGATCACGTTTCCAGGGAGCTTATTAGACTTTCAAGTAAGTATATAAATTTTAAAAAATTGCGTGATAGAATCGAACTTAAATAATAAAAAATCCCCCCCGATAAAATCGGGGGAGAGGTTCGTCATTGTGTAGTATAGCAATCCTGCATTTTTTGTCAATGGCGAATTATGTGGATAAACAAAAAGCGAAACGGTAGGAAATATAAAAAGTGCCCCGGGGCGGAGGGATCAAAGCAATGAGTACAAAAAGAATTGTAAGGGCTGTGATATTCGATATGGACGGGGTTATTTCTGATACGCAAGTTGTTCACGCCAAAATAGAATCGGAACTTTTGCGTGATTATGGCATCGAGATATCGCCCGATGATATTACTGCTCGTTTTGCCGGAGTTGCTGATGGTGAGATGTTTCAGCAAATTTTTAAGGAGTTCGGGAAAGCAGCGCCAGCAATCGATGGGCTTATAAAAGAAAAATGGGCGAAAATGAATTACTTGACACACGGTAATGTAAGGGAAGTGTCGGGCACAAGAGAATTTATTGAGCGGCTAAAAAATTTCGGAATACCACTGGCGGTAGCTTCTGCTTCACGACTTCAATTTATTGAATTTGTATTATCGGAGCTTGGCCAAAGAGATAAGTTTAATACTATTGCGAGTGCGGAGGAGGTGGAGAAAGGGAAGCCAGAGCCCGACTTATTCCTGCTTGCAGCGAGACGATTATCTATTATGCCGGAAGATTGTCTCGTTATTGAAGATGGGATAAACGGCATGGCTGCCGCGAAACGAGCTGGTATGCGGTGTGTTGGGTTAATACAACGCGGCGTAGATCAACAGTACCCCGCAGATTTATTAGTAGAAGATCTCCGAGATGCACGTATTTATGAAACCTATGAGTTTACATGCCACTTTATTCGCGAGAAGAAATATAAGAGGTGGCACGTAAGCTAAAAACATTCCAATATTCTTAAGAGTGTTGGAATATAAAAAAGTGTAAAAATGCCATGGGGAGTGGGAATAGAGAAATATGGCAGTAAAATCATACTTATCGCCAAAAACAGGAGTAAGAAAAAGTCGTATCAATAGATACGGATTATTTGCTACTAAGCCAATAAGAAAAGGTGAAGTAATTGGTATTAAAGGCGGCCATATTATAGATTGGGAAACTTTAGAAAAAAACGAAAGGATTATTGGCGATTCCTATCTACAGATTGATGATAATTTCGTCTTGGCGCCATTGAGCAAGAACGAGGTTAAAAAAGTTATGATGTTTCTCAACCATTCCTGTGGGCCGAATGTGGGTATGCGAGGAGAAATAACTGTTGTAGCTATGCGTAACATCAAAGCAGGAGAAGAGCTAAATGTAGATTACGCAATGGTCGATGCCGACAGATATTCGATGACGTGCCATTGCGGAGATAAAAATTGTCGCAAGATTGTAACGGGGAGAGATTGGCAAGATAAGAAACTGCAGAAAAAATACAAAGGATTTTTTTCAAGGTATATTCAAGATAAGATAGATAAACCCCTACATGTGTCGGCGGTCTTGAAAACGCCAAGTTGCGCATGGCAGGATCCACGCCAGAGAATCAGATAGTGAAGGAATGGAGTGGGCCATTTGAAATCGTTTCGGGAACCGGCACTATATCCAAGGATGGTTGTCATATTCACGTTGCTCTGTCTGATCGAAATGGGGATGTCATCGGCGGGCACCTCAAAGATGGCTGTAGGGTGAAGAACACGGCAGAAGTTGTTCTGGGAGTATTTAGGGATGCCGTATATGAAAGAAAATTAGATCGAAAAACAGGATTTAATGAGTTGGAAATAATCGATTTCCCACAGGGCGAGTAATATACAAAAATCTCCCCCGATAAAATCGGGGGAGAGGCTCGTCAAAGTGTCATGGCATATAAAATCGTGAAATCAAACAAGCAAAAGTTGCTAGAGAAGGTTATGGGGCTTTACGAATTGTGGCAATCTGGAAAGATTGAGCGACTAGCACAGCATGAGGTGCATCCAGGGCTGCCGATAGCGAGCCGAGAGAACTATCTTTACTTCACCTTGCCCGTGGCGGTTAACTTTCAAAGAAGCTCTCCTCTAATGTGGCAAGCGGCACTCAAGACATGGAATGACCCAAAAACAAGATATGTGTTTTTTCCCGAAAGAGTTACGACAGAAAAACGAGCGGTAGTTCAAGGAGATTTGATAAAATACCGTCTTGCAGTTCAGACTAATAAGCACCCAGACATATGGATTAAGATATCGAATACTTTGAAAAAACATTTTGAAGACAGCCCCCGAAAGGTGTTAGAATCGGGAGACATGGACGCAGAGAAGATTCTTCAGATGATCCAGCACGACAGAAAAGCAGATTTCCCATATCTTGGAGGGCCGAAGCTGTCCAATTACTGGCTTTATATCTTGAGTCAATTCACGGATACGAAACTAAAGAATTATGGTGAAATATCCATTATTCCTGACACCCATGTTATTCAATCATCTGTAAGGTTGGGGATTGTTCGGGAAAATGCGGAGCCACAAAAAGTCGCGTTAGCATGGAAGGAGTTACTTGAAGGATCAGAAATAAACCCGGTTGATATGCACCCAGTCTTATGGAATTGGAGTAGGAGCGGATTTTCGCTAGAGATAAAGTAGCCCGCATGACATTTTGTAAAATGGGCTGAGTAACAGAAGCGTCACGTAAGCTAAAAACATTCTAATATTCTTAAGAATGTTGGAATGTAAAAAAGTGTAAAAATGCCATGGGTTGGGGAATAAAAAAGAAGCACGAGCGTGCTTCTGGTAGAAGTAGAATAGGTTACTGATCGCTAGGATCAGCATCAATGAGTTGTTGAATCGCTGTCCGGAGTTTATCGATTGTTTCTTGGGAGAGCGGCGGAGATTGTACATCATGATCTTGCAATTGATGAGTTCTCATTTTGCCAAATTGAATTTTCTTTTGACAGATATCACAAGCGGTGCAACAAGGCATACACGTCAGATTATCGCAATGCTTCATAGTATGGTCTGTATGACACGGACAATTACATTCGAACATCGCATTACCTCCGAAAAAACTTTTGTAGCACTGTTATGAGCTTAACATGATACGAGAATAGTGTCAATTTTTGTGGCCGTGACATAAGCAGCAAAAGTGCTATAGGGCAAGCTGAGCTTGCTGGGGCTAGGATCCAAATAAATATGAAACAAATAACGATCAGATTAAAAAGGGGACAGTATCTAAAAGAAGGGTTGGAAATAATTGATTTCCCGAAATAGTATGTCATACGAAAAACAAAGCAATGAGAAACTATGCAAAAGTTGGGAGGAGAAATGGAAGGCCGGCATATCGGACGCCGTCGAGCTTTAGGGGTAAAAAATATATAGAATCCAGAAAAATGAAATCCAGGAACTGCCAACTTGGGGATTCACGACGATATTGTCACTGATAAGATATTTTGGTATTGTATTAGTATATATGAAAACAATAACTATTCCAAAAATTGAATACAAAAAATTGAAAGAGTATTCGTCTGCGTATCTTAAAATTGCGGAATACATAACGGGCGTGGAGCGGGAATTTACTTATGACTACAAATACATTAAGGATCTTGTGAATGATGCGCGGGGCGCCCAAAAAAAAGGAAAAACTATTGAGGCCGGGTCTGTTGATGACGCTTTTAAAAAATTGCGTAAGAAATGAGATTTTTTTATTCCCCAAAATTCCTGCGTTCATTCGCTAAACTGCCCGAAGGTATCCAGAACGAATTTCGCCGGAGGGAAGCAATATTCAGAAAAGATTTATTCGATTCTCGGTTGCGGACCCACAAATTAAAAGGAAAGAATGAATGGGCTTTTCTAATCACGTATAAGATGCGCGTGATTTTGATTTTTGAAAGGAAAAATATTCTATTTGTTAATATCGGAGACCATTCTGTTTACCGCAATAAATGATACGAACCACTGCGACCCGGGGAAGAAATATAAAAAGTGTTATGGGAGATAATATGGTATCCAAATTCGTAGGAACTAGTCGCGTTGTTCACAGTTTCTGTGGATAAACAAAATATGTCATACGAAAAACAAAACAAACTACATATTGTGACAGCGGTCGCCGTTATCAGGAGAAATGACGGACGCATCCTATTGCTTAAAAGACGTGAAGATGAAACAGTATACCCGGGCTTCTATACGTTTCCCGGCGGAAAGGTGGAAGGAAATGAAACAATCAGTCAGGCCCTTATCAAAGAAGTAAAAGAGGAGTGTGGGTTAGATTTGGAATACTGACCAAGTAGATTTTCGAACTAAAAAATGAGAAACTATGCAAAAGTTGGGAGGAGAAATGGAAGGCCGGCATATCGGACGCCGTCGAGCTTTAGGGGTAAAAAATATATAGAATCCAGAAAAATGAAATCCAGGAACAAGCGAAAAAAGGATTATCAATCTTGACAAGAGATTGATAATTTTCTAGAATGGGTATAATGCTTAGTGAAAGACAGTCACAAATTTTAAATACTATCGTCGATGAATATATAAATACCGCAATGCCAGTGAGCTCCGGCGTTCTTTTTGATAAGGGCCTCTTCGATGTAAGTTGCCCTACCATACGAAACGAAATGGCCGACCTTACGGATATGGGATATCTTGCCCAGCCGCATACTTCAGCGGGCCGCGTGCCCACGGAAAGAGGGTATAGATTTTTTGTTGATGAGCTAATTTTGATGGAACAGGGAAAAAGCGACATGCGATTCAGGGAGCCCAAAAACATGTCAAAAGCGCCTCGAAAGAAAATTATGGAGATGGCGCGTGAGCTTTCGCAAAGCACAAATGATTTAGTGATCTTTATAGACGAAGAGGATGGCGAATTGAAATATCTTGGCCTTAAGAAGGTTCTTCGAAATCCCGAATTCAGTACGCACGAGGCGGTGCTTTCAATACTTGAAGAGCTTGAGCGATTTGAAAATTATATTGATGGCGTTCAAAAATACTTAACGCGCGATCTTACGATTTTTATCGGCAGCGAGAATCCCTTTTTTGAAAATTCTGAATATAGCATGATATCAACGCGAATCAATGACGGCCTTATCGCGCTTCTCGGGCCCATGAGAATGCGCTATAAAATAAACCTTTCGCTACTTCTGCGAATTTAATAAAACGATGGAAGAAAAGGAGAACAAATTAGAATACGTGGAGGAGAATTCAGATGACGCGGAGAGAAAAATCAAGAAGTTGAGGAAAATTCTTAAAAAGTGTAAAGAGGAAAAGCAGGAATATCTTGGGGGATGGCAGAGGGCTCTAGCAGATCATCAGAATTACATAAAGCAAAAGGATAAAGAGTCGCTGGATTTTAAAAATTTTGCCTCGGAAAATGTTTTATTACAAATCATTCCGATACTTGATAATTTAGTTATCGCCCGCGGAACTGTCCCAGAAAACATTGAGCATGATAACTGGGCGGAGGGTATCTGGCACATACTAAAACAGTTAGAGAGTGTGCTTCGCGAAAACTACGTGGAGGAGATCAAGGTCAGACAGGGAGATAAACTTAATTTGGAATACCATGAGGCGGCAGGAGAAACGGAGTCGGGCGGCGAAAGCGGGACAATCGCGGAAGTATTGCGGAGAGGATATACCTTGCGAGGGAAAGTGATTAGGCCGGCACGAGTTAAAGTTAACAAATAGATGCGATGCTAATATACGAATGCATACTAATGATACTAATATAAAGAATTTGTATAATTCGCATGCATTAGTATATTGGCATCGCATTCGCTTCATTTTATGCCAAAAATATTAGGGATTGACTTGGGAACAACAAATTCGGCAATGGCCTATGTAGAGGCGGGCCAGCCAAAAATAATCGAGAACAAGGAGGGAAATAGGACAACGCCTTCTGTTGTCGCGTTTTCAAAAAGCGGAGAGCGGCTCGTCGGGGTCCTTGCGAAAAGGCAATCCGTTACAAACTCTAAAAACACTATATATTCGGCGAAGCGCCTGATAGGTCGCAAATTTTCTGACGCCGAGGTTCAGCGCGATAAAAAGCTTCTCCCCTATGAGATTCGAGAATCAAAAGAGGGCGGGGCAGAGGTCAAAATGGGTGAAAAATGGTATAGGCCCGCTGAAATTTCAGCCATGGTTTTACAGAAGCTGAAGCAGGACGCGGAGGAAAAACTTGGTGAAAAGATTGAGGAAGCGGTTATTACTGTGCCCGCGTACTTTGATGATTCCCAGCGCAAGGCAACGCAAGACGCGGGAATTATCGCGGGATTTAAGGTCCGCCGAATCATAAATGAGCCGACCGCCGCGGCGCTCGCGTACGGTCTTGAAAAAAAGAAGGATGAGAAGATTGTTGTATACGACTTTGGGGGCGGGACCTTTGACGTGTCCGTGCTCGAAATCGCCGCCGACACGGTTGAGGTTAAAGCAACTGGCGGAGATACTCATCTTGGCGGAGATGATTTTGATCAAAAAATTACCGATTGGATTATTGGAGAATTCAAAAAACAGGAAGGCATTGATCTTTCAAAAGACGCGTTGGCGCTTCAACGCCTTCGCGATGCCGCGGAAAAAGCAAAGCACGAACTTTCAAGCACGGAAGTAGCCGAGATAAATATTCCCTTTGTCACCTCCGACGCTTCTGGGCCTAAGCACCTTGATCTTAAATTGTCCCGGGCAAAGCTCGAGGATCTAGTGGCCGAATTTATTGAGCGGGCAGAACAGCGAACTATCTCAACCGTGAATGATTCCGGATTTAAAATAGAAGACATTGATGAAATCTTGCTCGTTGGAGGGCAAACCCGAATGCCAGCTATTCAGGGGTCAGTAAAAAAACTTTTCGGGAAAGAGCCGCACCTGGGCATTAACCCGGATGAAGTTGTCGCTGTGGGCGCTGCGGTGCAAGCCGGTATATTTCAGGGGGATGTGAAAGACGTCTTGCTTCTTGATGTTACACCCTTGTCTCTTGGCATAGAAACTCTCGGAGGAGTAATGACAAAGCTGATAGAGAAAAACACAACTATTCCATCGGGAAAGTCTCAAGTTTTCTCAACCGCAGCTGATAACCAGCCGTCTGTGGAGATTCACGTGCTTCAAGGCGAGCGGGAAATGGCGTCTGATAATAAAACTCTTGGAAGGTTTATTCTTGATGGAATTCCGCCAGCTCCTCGCGGGGTGCCGCAGGTTGAAGTAACTTTTGACATTGACGCGAACGGGATATTGAGCGTGAAGGCCGTTGATAAGGCAACTGATAAAGAGCAGTCTATACGCATTGAAGCGTCGTCCGGTCTTTCCAAAGAGGATATTGAGAAAATGAAGAAAGAAGCGGAACAATATGCCGCGGAGGACAAAAAGAAGCGAGAAGGGATTGAGGTAAAAAATAGCGCTGAACAAGTGGTATATCTTGCGGAAAAGTCCTTGAAGGAGGCGGGTGATAAAGTAGGCGAAGATGTTAAGAAGGAAGTCCGGGAAAAAGTAGACGCGCTTAAAGCCGTAAAAGATGGCGAAGATATAGAAGCAATAAAATCCGCAATGGCGGGTCTTAATACAACTCTTCAAAAAATCGGCGAGGCGATGTATAAGCAGAATCCGCAACAGTCAACTCCACCCGACGAAAAGAAGGAAGAAAAGAAGGCCGCCCCAGAAGGGGGCGAGCCTCGCCCAGATTCGGAATCTGGGCGGGAATAAAAAAGCGCCCGGTTATTACGAGCGCCTGAGGGCGTAGGGATAAGTTATCCCAAGTGCGATAAAAGCCCATATGAGAAGGACGAAGCCCAGTCCCATGTAAGTCCAAAACCACATCTTGCTCTTGTTATCAAAATGGAAATCGCCGCCCTTGTAGGTCAAATTGGTAGCAGTCCAGTAATCTGCTTTTCCTGGCCAGTCGTAGGAGTCCGTATGTGTTAGAAGTGCCGCATCTAGACGATTTTCTAATGAGAGAACATTCGTGAAGTCTACTATGTCTATGTATCTGACAAGAACATCTGGCCTTATGACTTTACCGCGCTCTTTTACTTCAACAGTGGCTACAATAATGGGGTATTCCCTGGCGTATAATCGATTTGCCAGGCCAAGAAATGTTTCCGCGTCCGGTGCTTCCACGAAAGAGAGCTCACCAGTTGCTGTCGCGTTTTCGTGGGGCATTTCCGAAATGACCAGATCCGGTACAAGTTTTACGAGTTTTTCCCGAAAGTCGCTTTGAAATTCTATGCGCTGATCGCGCGTTTCATACCTAGACCACATTATCGCCATAGAAATTCCATAAGCCGCAAGTAATAGCGCCAAAATCACATATTTCTTCACGCCATCCCTCCAATTGTCAAGTTGCTGTCCTAAAATCAACTGTATACATGATATCATGTTTTGGTATAATTGCAAGTAAATGGACTATTATAAAATACTCGGCGTCCCTAAAAATGCGTCGCGGGAGGAAGTAAAGCGGGCCTACCGAAAGCTCGCGCATAAATATCATCCCGACAAACAAGGGGGCGACGAGAAAAAATTCAAAGAAATAAACGAAGCTTATCAGGTACTTGGCGATGAGAGAAAAAGATCCCAATATGATCAGTTTGGGCACGCTTTTAATTCGGGTGGAAGCGGTTTTTCCGGGTTTCAGGATTTTGATTTTAGCAATTTTAGGGGCTTTGGAACTAGGGGTTTTAAAACCGAAAACTTCGATTTTTCTGATGTATTTTCTGAATTTTTTGGAGGAGGTACCCGTACCCGAGCGTATACAAAGCAAAAGGGCCGGGATATTAAAGTTGACGCGGTAATTTCGCTTGAGGAGGCGTTCCTGGGTGTAAGCCGGGAAATTTCCCTAAAAAAGCTGGTCAAATGCGATAGATGCGCAGGGTATAGAAATGAGCCCGGTACATCCCTTAGGGATTGCAAGGCCTGCGCCGGCGCTGGGGAAATACGGCAGACGCGACGAACGGTTCTTGGTTCACTTACCCAAATAATGGAATGTTCAGAGTGCGCGGGAAACGGCAAGACGCCCGAAAAAAAATGTTCGAAATGTCACGGCGTAGGTATTATAGAGGACATTGAGCGCATTTCCCTAAAGATTCCCGCCGGCATACATTCCGGAGAAATTATTACATTTGCTGGCAAGGGCGAAGCTGGCAAGGGAGGTTACGGGGATCTTTACGTCGAGGTGCATATAAAAGGGCATCCGTATTTTGAACGCGAAGGCGACGATGTTTATTCCAAAGTCGTAATTTCGTTGTCGCAAGCGGCCTTGGGAGATTCGATAAGCGTAAAGACGCTTTTTGGCGATACGGACGTAAAAATTCCCAGTGGCGTAGAATCCGGCGGGATGATAAAATTACAGGGTAAGGGCATGCCGCATCTTGGGGGGCGAGGACATGGCCTGTCTGCCGGTAGGCATGGCGACCATTACGTAAAGATTTCAATAAAAACTCCCCAAAAGCTGTCCAAGCGCGCAAAAGAACTTTTTGAGGAATTGAGAAAAGAAGGAATATAGTGCAATATCTTGCTTCCATAATTAATAGTTTTACTTTATCCTGGGATTTGGGCGTAATAATCTTTTTATTTATCGCTGTTTTTTTGTATGGGTTTAGCATTGGGCAAAGGAGGTTGGGACTGCTTCTTTTAAGTATCTATTTTGCGTATGTTCTTGTGGGCCTTGTGCCGTATTTGAATACAGTATCAAGCACCCTTCCCGATGTTTATGGGGCTTGGTCAGAGAGCGGGATATTTTTTGCGCTCGTTTTTACATTGTTTTTTGTTCTTACGGGATCTGTTCTTCGCTCGACATTAGGTTTGCCGAAGAAAGAAGATGGCCAGTGGTGGCATCTTTTGATTTTAAGTATTGTGACAGCGGGCCTCTTAAGCGCGTCAGTACTTGAATTATCGCCGGATTCGTATTATAATAAGCTCTCAATAATCACAAAAGAGGTTTTTGTAGAGAACTTCGCTCACTTCTGGTGGGCCTTGGCAGGTATAGTTGTGCTTGTGGTATTGAAGAGGACGAAGAAGAAATAATAAGCGCCGCGCTCAGCGCGGCTAAAGCAACGCTAAGCGTTGCGCCCATAGCTCAGTTGGTAGAGCAGCTCCCTTTTAAGGAGACGGTCGCAGGTTCGATCCCTGCTGGGCGCACTTGATTTTTATGGTATTTTTGCTAACATACCCCTAGAAGGAGGTTCCATGCAGACAAGAGAAAATTATTTGGACAGAGTTGTACTTTCTACAATAAGATTACGCCTCTATGGGGCATTTGTCGGCGTAGCTTTGCTTCTTATGGGTGTTTTTTTGTCTGCGTATACGTGGTCGTATCCAGATCCATTTCTCGCAATCTTCGCGAATGTCCTGATGTGGGTAGGCGGTCTATTGGCTGTTGGATCAATGCTTCTCCTTGTTTTATTCCTTTGTCTGTGGCCGGCAATTAGAAACGCAGTCGGGGGTCGTTAATATAGACAACCTCGACATAGGGCTGAACAGTCGGCCCTTTTTTGTTTGATTTATATGGCAAAATGTCATACTGGGGATGGAGCCTTAGAGCCCAAGGAGGGGAAAATATGAAAATAGCGCTTTTGTCCGTTTACAATAAAGAGGGAATTGCTGATTTCGCGCGAGAACTTGTCGGTTGGAATGCCAAGAATAGACCTTGTGTGCGTAGATCTTTATCCCCTCGAGAAAGCTATGGCCGCGGCTTCTTTGGACATTGATTGAGTTATGCTATAATGAAGGAAACATGATGGGAGAATGAAGGGGGGCGCTATGGTAGATATTTTTCCGAGGCCGGATTTTTTTAAGATCTTTGATTTCGAGCCCAATCAATATGCCCAGTTTTGGGAATCATCTAGGGTTGAACGCGTATTAGAGGGTCTTGCGCAAAAGACGCGCGATTCAGAGACTATGGTGTTTGATATTTTTCGGCGAATACCAAAACTTGCTTCGGACATTGAGCTTAGAAAGTGGCACATTGATTATCGGATTGCCGTTATGGACATGGAACGCGCGGTGGATGAATTCTACTGGGCGTACTTCCTGGCACAACGCGCCGGATTTACGGTAAGGAAGGGCCTCTCGGATTACCTGCCCAAGGGCCATGCGTAGCGCATGCCCTATTTTTTTACCAAACACTAATTGTCCACTTGACACAAACTATGCCAAGACATACTATGTACTCATAGTATGAACTATGCTATAAAAAATCGTTCCTTGACATCAAAATATACGGAGGTGTTTGATATGCGACGTCTAAGAGTCGCGCTATGCCAGATGAATTCAACTGTCGGGGATTTAGACGGCAATGTAGCTAAAATGAAGGAAAAGATCGACACTTGCCAGGAAAACGGGGCAGAGCTCGTGGTGTTTCCGGAGCTTGCAATTCCGGGATACCCTCCGCAAGATGCCGTGCTTTACGATGGGTTAAATCGCGATATGGAAAACGCTGATGCTGAATTTTTCCGGTTTCTCCAGGCCCGCGCAACGGCAAATCACGGCCGCGGCGCGATAGTGGTGTGGGGGAATATTCGCCGGGGTGTAGGACTTCGAAATTCCGCGAAGATATTTATTCCGGGCCAAACCGTAAATGGGTTTCCCGCAAAACAGTCGGCGTATCAGGATAAGCGGCGCCTTCCCAATTACGGAGTATTCGATGAACTTAGATATTTTCGCCCCGGTGACGACGAGCCAAGCAAGTTATTTGCCGCGCGTGACTTCAGATTTGGCGTGACTATCTGTGAAGACATCTGGTATCAGCAGAACTTCCTGCCCGATTTCGCCCTCAACGGCGCAGAGCTTGTTGTAAATATAAACGCATCCCCTTTTCATATCGGAAAGCCAAAATATCGCGAAGACATGATACGGGCGCGCGCGGGCGATAATCAAGTGTTTGTGCTTTACGCAAACATGGTGGGCGGACAGGGCGGCATTGTTTTTGACGGGGATTCGATGGTTGTAGGACCAAACGGCGATCTTATCGCCCGCGCGAATCTCTTTGAGGAAGAAATTTTGTACGCGGACTTGGATCTTGGTGAAGTGGACCGCGTGCGGTTGAAGGATGTACGGCTGAATAGGTTACAAAGATCAACGGTTGAGACGATCCCGTTCGAATTTTATCCGTCATACAATACGGGGAACCCGGGCGCCGTAAATACAATCGCGGAAGGTATTACAGATGTTGCGCAAGTCTATAAAGCCCTTGTGCTTATGGTCAGGGATTACGTTCAAAAACAAGGGTTAAAAGGCGCGGTAATCGGGCTATCCGGCGGCATTGACTCCGCGGTCTGCGGTGTCATCGCTTGTGAAGCGCTTGGCAAGGAAAATATGACGTTTCTTTCAATGCCAAGCAAATACTCATCCGACGGAAGCGTGAACGACGCGAAGCGGCTTGCGTATAATCTGGGAATTTACGAACAGTTTAAAATTATTCCCATTCAGCGAGAAGTTGATGAGTTTATAAGTTCTCACGAAAGCGCATTTGGCCCAATTCAAAATCCTGTTACGGCTGAAAACATACAGGCGCGGGTGCGCGGAAATATGCTCATGATGTATTCAAATGATAACCCCGGGGTTATTGTGCTTTCTACCGGAAATAAGTCGGAGGTTTCTGTGGGTTATTGCACCCTTTATGGGGACATGGTGGGAGGGTTTAATCCGCTTTCGGATGCGTATAAGACCGATGTGTACAAACTTGCAAAATTCATAAATTATCGCGCTGGCTTTGACTTGATCCCAAAAGAGACTATAGAAAAAGCTCCTTCCGCGGAATTGCGCAAGGATCAGAAAGACACCGATTCGCTTCCCCCGTATGCAAAGCTCGATCCGCTTCTGCGCCTTCATATAGAGGGATGCATGACAAGCGAGGAAATCATATCAGGCGGTTTTTGCGAGGAACACGGTATGACCGAGGAAGAAGTCAGGCGAGTAGCGAGACGCTTGGTGCGCGGCAGTGAGTACAAGCGCCAGCAGGGCGTTATTGGCAGCCGCATCAGCCAAATTGCTTTTGGCATGGGCCGCCGAATGCCCATAGTTAATAAATTTAGGATGTGATTATCATGAAAATTGGATGTTTTGGTCTAAACGCAAATCCGCCGCATTTGGGGCACAGGGAAGCCGCTGAAGTATTTCTCGATTCGGCATTTGTAGATCAGGTTTGGTTAATTCCTACATTTCAACATCCTTTCGGCAAAGCCGATATCGCTCCGTGGGAACATCGGGTAAATATGTGCAGGCTTCTTGAAAACAAAGATATAGGCATTTGGGTATCGCTCGCTGAATGCGAAATGCTGGATCCCGGCTGTTTAAAGCCAAGTAAGAGCTATACAGTTGATACGCTTGCGTATCTTCGCAGGACCTATCCTAATTTTGAGTTCGTTTGGTGCGTGAGCTCGGATATCGTCGTAAGCGGCTCGTATAGAAATTGGCATCACTGGGAGGAACTTGCGCGGGAGGAAAAAATACTGGTTTCCGAGCGCGCGGGGTATCTTTTGGCGAAGGACGTTCTTCCAAAGCCGTTTGTGCGCGCTGGCCGTTGTTTAAAAGATATTTCAAGTACGCAAATTCGCGAATTGCTACGCGCGGGGAAAGATATCAAGCCGTATGCCGGCGAAAAAGTCGCTGAATACATCAGAAAACACAAACTTTATCAAACTCAAAGGAGGTAAAATGCTGAAAGAATTTTCACAAATGGGAAAAATAATGAGCGAGTGGTATCGCAACCTTGAGCCAATTGCGCTCAAAGATCTGATTCCCGACGAGGACGCCGCGAAACACACATTCGTATTTTCTGCGGATATGGTAAATGACTTTTGTGTGTCGGATGGCAAAAAGCCAACCGAGCGGCCTCTTGCAAGCGATCGGGTAGGCGCGATTTCCGCGGCCGTAGCAGATATCTTGACCAAGGTTCACGATGCCGGCGGCGAGTGCGTCCTCGTGCAAGAGTGGCATGACCCGAATGCGAAAGAGTTTCACTCGTTTCCTCCGCATGGAATCGCGGGGACTGTAGGGGCCGACACAATCCTGCGGATTTTGCTGCTACCGTTCGCAGACAAGTTTACTATTTTCCTCAAGAATGCTCTGACGCCCGCGTGGTCGTATCGCGAAAAGCGGCATGAACCTCCCCCGCATACGCATCCGATTTATCCAGAAGGATTTAGTACTATGTTCAGGGAAAGTTTCGAAAGATATTGCCAGACCCAAGACATCCGTACGGCGATAGTAGTGGGAAATTGTACTGACCTTTGCGTGCGAGAGCTTGCTATGTATCTTAAGATGCGAGCAAACGAACATCAGAAAGATTTGCGCGTTGTAATTCCGGCAAATTGCGTGCAGACGTTCGATTTGTCCTTTGTTGACGCAGAAAAAATCGGCGCAATGCCGCATCCGGGCGATATGTATCATCAGATCGCGCTTTACGAGATGGCGAGAAATAAGATTGAGATAGTAAGGGAGATAACGTGATGCCGATTATTTCATCGCTTCTCGACATCGATTTTTACAAGTTCACTATGGGGCAGATAGTGTTCCATAGATACGCGGATGTACCAGTGCGCTATGCGTTCAAAAATAGGACCTCAAGTGTTCGCTGGCCGGACTTTGTAAGCGAGGATGATTTGCGGCGGGAGTTGGATCATGTTCGCACGCTTCGCTTGAACAACAGCGAACTTCACTACCTTCGCGGTACCAATGAATACGGCGATCGGATGTTTGCGGAAGATTACCTAGAATTTTTGAAGACTCTGCGTCTTCCCCCATACTATCTAAAATTGTCGGCTGGCGATCTTGTTCTTGAATTTTCCGGCAAATGGACAGAAGCTATTTATTGGGAAACGATTGCTCTTGGCATAGTAAACGAACTTTACTACCGTGCCAAGATGGCGCAGTTGAGTCGATTTGGGCAAGATAATGTTTATGCCGTCGGAAAATGTCTGCTTGGCGAAAAAATCAAACTTATTCGCGCGAACCCAGATATAAGATTTTCTGATTTTGGAACACGCCGGCGTTTTTCCCGAGAATGGCAGGATTACGAGGTTGGTGTATTGAGGGAAGAAGTACCGAGGCAGTTTTTGGGCACATCAAATGTAGAATTGGCCATGAAACACGGAGTTGTCCCAATGGGCACTTCGGCTCATGAAAGGGACATGGCAATGGCGGCAATTCTTCAATCAAGGGGGGAAAGTATCCGGGGCGCGCAAAACATAGTTCTTGAGGATTGGTGGGATGAGTACGGCCGGGGACTGTCCGTAGCGCTTACTGATACGTGGGGTACGGACTTTTTCTTCAGTGAAATGACTGATGAGCAGGCGCGTTCTTGGAAGGGACTTCGGCAAGATTCCGGCGACCCCTTTGCGTTCGCGGAGAAGGCGATACGGTTTTACAAGGATAGAGGCGTAAATCCAAAAGAGAAACTTTTGATCTTTAGCGACGGTCTTGACATAGAAATAATTGTGAAACTTCAGAGCCGTTTTTCCCGGCGTATAAACGTAGGTTTTGGTTGGGGGACAAACCTGACGAATGACCTCGGCTTTAAGCCGCTGTCGCTCGTAGTTAAGCTTGTTGAAGCGAATGGACAGGGAACCGTAAAGCTTAGTGATAATTTGGCAAAAGCAGTCGGCAAACCAGAAGATGTAGAATACTACAAAAAGGAATTAGGTTATACCGGCAATACTTTTAATGAGTGCAGATATTAAGCTATCCGGAATTGCACAAAGCGGACCCAGAGGAGATAATTTAGCGCATAATCGTTCAAACCGTTCAATTCGAACGGTTTTTTTTATTCTTATACAAAAATTCTGCTATTGCAGAGTTTTTGTATAAAGATAAAAAGCCCTTATTTGGGCTTTTGCCAA
>CAYJWU010000010.1:0-25577 GCA_964374025.1 uncultured Candidatus Saccharibacteria bacterium | reverse complement strand
GGGGGATAAAAGGGGCTAGCGAGAAGCCCGAAAATATGGTAGCATGAAACCATGTTAAGCAAGTTTATACAAAATCAGCTAAATAGAGCGCGATACAAAATGCTCAAAGATGGCACTTATTTCGGAGAAATTCCAGGAGCAAATGGCGTTTGGGCGAATGCAGAAAATCTGGAGGATTGCAGAGAAGAACTCCGAGAGGTGCTAGAGGATTGGGTTTTGCTCAAAGTAAGAGAAGGTGAAACCATCGCAGGTCTTAGGGTGGGGGCAATGTACCACCGTTAATTTTTAATATGTTCATCCCAAAACTTATTGACACACATGGCCATGTGAATTTTAACGCGTTTAAGGACGACGGAGACGCGGTTGTTCAACGCGCGCTTGATGCCGGGGTTGGGATTATTATGCCCGGCTCCCAGATTGATACTTCAAAAAGGGCCGTTGAGTACGCGGAAAAATTAAACCATCCTTATATAAAAGCAGCAGTTGGCCTCCATCCTCTGCATCTTGAAGACATTGAGGTTGATGAAAGCGAAGTCGAGGGGCAGGCAAAGTTTCACACCAGAAAAGAAGAGTTTAGGCGCGCGGCATACGAGGACCTGATAAAATCCGGCGGCGACAAGGTAGTCGCTGTGGGAGAAGTGGGGTTGGATTATTGGCGCCTACCGGACGATCCAAGGGAACTAGAGCTCTACAAAAATCGGCAGATCGACACGTTAAACACCCAGCTTGATCTCGCGTTTGATTACAAAAAACCCGTGATTTTGCATTGCAGAAAAGCGCATGATGATATCCTCTCTATTATCGAAAGCCATCCTTCGACAAGCTCGGGACAAATAAATCCTCCTGGCGTCATGCATTGCTACACAGGCAACAAAACCCAGCTTAAGTCATTCCTCGCGCTTGGATGGTACATTGGCTACAATGGCATTATTTTCAAGCTTGACCTTGCAGGTGTTATAAAAGACACGCCGCTTGACAGGATACTTTTGGAGACCGACTCTCCGTATTTGACACCACCAAATGCCGGGGCAGAAAGAAACGAACCGGTTTTCGTAAAATACGTGGCAGAAAAAATCGCGGAAATAAAACAGGTATCATTTGATGAGGTAGCGCGGCAGACAACAGAAAACGCGAAAAGAGTATTTCGCGTATAAGACTGTTTTTACCAAATCATATGGGCTAGAGTTTCTTTCACGTGCTTATCAAGATATTCCATGAAAGGCGTGTCGCCTGTTCCGCGGTCAGTAGGGTTGCTCGAGCTCGTTTGCGTTTGCTGGTGTATGTACCTATCAGCGTATCCGAAATGCATTTTCAAGAATTTCCAGAGGAAATACACGCATTTATCATACGCAACGGCACAATCCGAGTTTTCTGTTTTGTTGCTAAGCACCCAAGAGCGTACGAGGGGCTTGTTTTGTTCCAGGGCCGAAATAAAAGCCCTATGCTCAACGGGCATATATTTTCTCATTCCAGTAAGATACCCAAGCAGTGGGTCGTTGGCTTGCTCTATGCCCAGCACCGCGTAAAGGCAAGGGACTATAGCGCTTTGCGCGCCGGTTTCCCCGAGGAAGCTCTGGGGCTTGCCGCCGTATTCCTCTACTCCCTCATAGACAACTCCCTTGAAGGCGTGAATATACGGCCTTACCTCGTGATAATAGATATCGGGGTCGCACAGGTCTGGCATGCGCGCAAGAGAGGCAACCATTTTTTCCAGTGAAGACGATATCAACTGAAGATCTTGGTGTACTGCCTCCGGACTATTTGCAAGAGCCGACTTTTGTACATGCGGCGCGTTCCACAAGGCAGGCGCCGCGTTTGCTTCTATTTCAACATGATCCAGTATAAATCCGTTTTCATTTTTTCCGCCAAGAAAGTTTTGTATAACCTCAATATTGCCAAGCGCGATAGGCCTACCCTTGTCAATTAGACGCCAGTTTTGAGGCCCATAGGAATGGTACGAAAGTATGGGTTGGCGTCCCAAGCGCTTTGCGAGATAGCAAAGCGGTACTGCCACGCCCGTCGGAATGCGATTTGAAGTTTCTTGATATGTAGCATATACATAAGCGCTTGCAAAAAATGAGTAACTGCGCATGGCGCACTCAAGCTCGTTGCCAGTTTTGAGGCCGGAAAGATCAATGATTGGCAACCTGTCTAGTTCGGATCGCACTTGTCCCGTACGCAGTAGGGTGGGCAGGTTTGTCGCAGTATGATTTATGAGTTCGTATTTATCCGGTAATCTTTCCAACGGATCGGGTTTCGGCAAAAATCCTCTGTCTGGCCAGACATCGTATCTCGAAGGGTCGGGTATCCGGGTCTTCCTGGTCATTTCATCCTCCTAAATATATTTTTCGTGCGTTTGGTTTTCTAAGTGTGCTGCCATCCACCACTGTATGTCCGAGGCGGCTTTCTCTATAAGGCGGGAAAGCAAACCGTCCTCATTCTCTCCGGGCCTGATAAGCCGCATTTTCATATCCAGCGGTAAATCGGACAGCGATCTGCCAAACACAAATTGCGCGAGTTTTCTTGCCTCTTTAAGTTCCATGCTAAAACACCTCCTTCAGCGGTTTGTAGTCCGTCATTCGTCCGATGGATCTTGCAAGCCCCTCATGAGTTATCCAGCCCTTGTAGGTGTTCACGCCCTTTGCGAGCGCCGGATTTTCTAGTACGGCTCGCTTAAATCCTTTTTCGGCAAGCTCGAGAATGTACGGAAATGTTTTCTTGCACAATGCCGTCGTTGACTCACGCGGGACCATGCCCGGCATATTAGGCACACAGTAGTGAATTACGCCATGCCGTTGATAGATCGGTTTGCGAAGCGAGGTTTCTCTGGATGTTTCAAAGCATCCGCCCTGGTCTATGGATATGTCCATTATCACAGATCCTCTCTGCATTTTTTCTACCATCCATTCAGGGACTAGTTTTATCTGTTTTTCTCCCGGGATGTGGGTAGCTCCGATTACAAGATCGGTTCGTTCAAGAATAGATGCTAGCCGCTGATGGTGGCGAGGGTTTTCGTGGTTGTATTCAACAAACCAAAGGTCGTAAGGGGAAAGCCGCTCGTAAAAACGTTTTTCGAGCGGATTAAACTTTAGAGGATCTTTATCAAATAAATAAAGCATCTTTGGATTTGCGCTCACAACAAGCTCCGCGGCTGCGGCGCCCGCGTTGCCAAGACCAAGTATCACAACTGTGGACTTCGGACCAATCATTACGCCCCTGTGTTTCATAAGCAGCTTTGCGCCATCAAAAAACGCGATTCTGCCAGCAATTTTTGACATTTCTGCAAGTATGGGAGTTGAACCGTCAGGGAGCTGTATGGTCTCGTAGGCGATAGCCGTCATTTTATTTTCAAGCAGAGAGTTAAGCAGTGGCGGGTTGCTGGCAAGGTGGAAAAAACAGGCAACAGTAAGTCCGTTGCGAAAATACGCAAAATCTTCAGGTAATGGTTGCTTCGCCTTGATTACAAGGTCGGCGCGTCGCCAGGCATCTTCACGCGAGGTCACTATTGCCCCCGCGCGTTTGTAGGCGCAATCAGTAAATCCGCTTTTTACGCCGGCATGCCGTACAACTAGCGTCTCAACTCCCAAGCGCGCAAGTGTACTCACGTCACCCGACATTAGCGCCGCACGCCCTTCATCTTGCATAGTTTCAATATCGCAGGCGATTTTCATAGCATTCTCGCTCCTTATTCAGTTTTTCCTTATTCAGTTTTTAAGGTTCATTGGATAATACAATATATTGTAAAAATGGGCAATATTTGGTATGGTTCGGTGTTGCGTACCTTAACAAGGAGGCAGCGCGATGAGTGCCACACAGTTGTTCTGGCGGCCGATTGATACCATCGGCTGCCATCTTGTTGGCCCCAGTTTTGTTGGCGGGCGAACCATTGAAGAAGTCCTCAAAACCGGAGAACGGTTCAGGCGAAGCGGGTATGGGGTTACATACAATCTCCTAGGAGAGCATTTCGCTGAGAGGACTCAGATTGATCTCACCGTACAAACTCTTACCGACCTTATCTCTGCTATGGATAATAGAAATCGCGGCAATGTGTCAGTAAAACCGACCCAAATTGGTTTGCAAAGATCTCGCGGTCTTTTTCGCAAAAAGGCAGAGGAGGTTGTTGAGTGCGGAAGGCGAGCTGGCATCGAGACAGAATTCGATGCCGAACAGTCTCATTTTATTCCTGATACGTGCAAGATTTTTAGCGAGTTCGCATCGCAGTTTTGCTGCAAACATTTTGTTCGCCTGGCAGTACAGGCAGGGTTTACCGATATTTTTAATTTCATGAATATATATGAGCTGTGGGATAAGCAACTTCGGATCGTGCAGGGCGCGGGAGTGTATTCCGAAAAGAAGGGTATTTTTATACAAAACCCTCGGGAGGTTATTGCGCGATACTTCTTTATTGCCGAACGCAACGTGCGGGCAGGCCAAAGACCGTATCTTGCGACGATGCGAAATAGGAAGATCACAAGTGAGATTCCAAAGCACCTTCCGCTGGCTCGCAGCAAACCGATGCCGTGGGACTACCCATGTGAAATCCAGATGCTTTACGGCCCTCTTGGAGTGGAACTAGGGGAAGAGCTGCTCAATGCCGGCTGGCCCGTGCGTATGTATATTCCGTTCGTTGTCCCATGGTGCAAGGATGAGTGGAAGCCTTACGGCATGCGAAGAAGCGCTGTGATTCGTCGTTTATTTTTCGAAGATCCGGAGGTGAGACGGGCGATTTTGCGGGAATGCAAAAAGAGACTATTTTCGGTAGCGAAAAAATAAAGGAAAAGGAGGCATGGTTATGGCGCTTATGGTCAACGCACTTCCAAAAATCCCAAAGCCTGATAATTCTCCAATGGTGAGTTTTGCCAAGGGAACCAAAGAGAGGGAACTGTTGATAGCAGAAATTGAGAGACTCCGCCGTCCGGCAATGGTCTCAACGCCCCTTCCCCTATGGATAAACGGACCAGTGTACTCCCAAAAATCGGAGCCCTGTATAGTTCCCCATAACTTTTATCGTCATCTTGCTCTGTTTAGCGTAACGGGGGAAGAGCATGTTCATAGGGCGGTGGAGACGGCTCTTAATGCGCGAGAGCGGTGGTCGCAAATTCCCTGGTTCATGCGTTTTAACATTTTCAGAAAAACCGCGCGGCTGCTAGAAACCAAGTATTTGATCAAAATGGTTGCGGCGGTGATGGAAGACTATTCGAAAAATCCATTCGAGGCGTTTATTGATGTTCAAGAGCTCATTGATTTCTTGAATTTCAATGTATATTACGCATCGCAGATCTACGCCGAGCAGCCCGATAGCAATCAGGATACTTTCAATCTCCTCGATTATCTGCCGCTTGAAGGGTTCGTCTTTGCGGCATCGCCCAACAACTTCATTGCCATTAACGGGAATCTCTGTACTGCGCCTCTTATAATGGGCAATGTGGTGATTGCGAAGCCCTCTTCGGATGTGGTGTATTCTTTCCATCTTTTTTTGAAAATCCTCCACGAAGCAGGACTTCCTGCTGATGTTCTTTCGGTGCTCCATGGCAACTCGAAAATGATTGGCGATATACTGCTTGAGCATGAAATGCTTTCTGGGATCCATTTTACCGGCGGCACGGATACCTTTAGCGAGCTTTGGAGACATGTTGGCCGTAATGTGGACAAGTATAGGAACTTCCCCGTCTTGGTAGGAGAAACGGGCGGTAAAGATCCCATTGTGGTGTACGATGATTACGACCCGCTTCAAACTGCGACCGCCATAGCGGTCGGGGGATTTGGGGGGCAGGGCAGAAAGTGTTCGGCTACCTCGCGCGTCTACATGACTCCGGAGATGTTCGCGAAAATGCAGCCCCATCTTGAGACTTTTCTCCGTACTATAAAAGTAGGGGATGTCGCGGACTTCACTAATTACTTGGGCGCTATTATTAACGAACGGGAATACCAAAAAGTTAATAGGTATATCGGTCAAGCCTACGGTGATTTTGAGCGGGGTGTTAGGATTATACTAAGAGGAACGGCTCCGAGCACGAAAGGATGGTTCATAGCGCCTACGGTTATCGTCACCGATAATCCGCATTACCGTACCATGAGCGAAGAAATTTTCGGCCCCGTGATCACCATCTGTCTCTTGCCCAAGGAGCGTTTCGAAAGCGAAGTTTTGACGCTTTGCGATAGCACCTCTCCCTATGCGCTTACGGGCGCGATCCACACGCAAGATGTGTTGCAATTCTGCGAAGCATTGCATGCGCTGCGTTTTTCAGTGGGGAATATTTATGATGACCGAACCACTGCAGCCATGGTAAACCAGCAGCCTTTTTCCGGATCAAGGAAATCCGGCACGGATAGTAAGGTCGGCTGGAGCTCGAACTTGAGAAATTGGACGAAACCGCGTACGATTTGCTTGCGATCAGTAAAGACCACTTTCCCGCCAAAGTATCTGGAGGAATAAAAGAGTACTATAAAAATATCCCCCTTCTATCAAAGAAAGGGGATTTTCATTTGTCCTGAGCGAAGTCGAAGGATTAGTAATCTATTCCTGATTCTTGCTGTGGAGAAGCTGAGCTTGGCTGCGGCGAGGGCCGGCCCTCTTCCTCTACTGCGCCCAGTTCGCATATGATAGCCTCCTCGATTTCACGCCATCGGTAATAATATGGGAAACAATATTCGCGAGGAAGTGTATCGGCTAAAAGACTTTGCAACCTTCTCGCTATGCGCCTTGCTTTTTCTTCGCTCGTCATAGTCACGCCTCCTTTCTGCTCTCTTCTATTTCCATTTCGTCACCTCTTTTATTGTAAAGAGCATCTTGCTAGTTTATCACAAAAGTTTTATTCTGTAAATCACTAAAGCATGCGTTAAGGTATGTAAAAAATACCCCCCTGTTAAAATCGGGGGGTCTTTGTTTGTTCAAACGCTTGTTATTGTGTCGCCGCTTGTGGCGCGAGGACGGCCACCAATGGGTGTTTGTGGTTAAGATAGTAATATGTATGCGGCTCTTCGTCTTGTTGCGCTGATTCTATTACGCCTATATCGAGCAAAGCGACCAAGGCCATATGGCAGTCATCGTGTTTTGTCAGAGCGTTCCTGTATTTTTTGTCAACTTCCGACCAAACTGCCTGTTCCAGCAGTGGAAAAGATTTTTTATATTTAGGATAACTTGTCTCGTTGAGGCAATGGACAATCGCTTCTAGAAACGACGAGCGGATGTCGGTTTGGTCTAAAATCGTAGTGCCGTTTTGAAGATTCAGTAGCATTATCTTGTACTTGTTTTCAGTAGCCGGTTTGACAGCGGGGCGAGTTTCGGCGGCAACTTCAGGTACTGTGGCTTCCCGACTTTTTTTCTGGGGGATGCGAACATCATCGGCGGATTTCCGCCCCCTTTTTGTAGTGTGGACCAAGCTAGCAAGATTAAGCGTGTCGGTCACCCTCGAAAGCAGTGCCTTGTTGGTATCTTCGTGGTTATAATGAAAAAGAACACATCTCCTGCCGTTGTTTTTGATTTCGTCCACTATATCTATAAAGTCGCCGTCGCCCGACACTAACACAAATGTGCTTATTCGGGGATTGTCGAAACAAAAGCGCACAAAGTCCTCGATGGACGAGTCGCAGGTATCTGACCCGAGGGTTTTGCGCGGAGGGCATGTTTCTATCCTGAAGCCGCCAATACGAAGCTGTGTCTGGATATCCGGGCTAGTGTGCATGGGTATGAAAGCCATGCTCCGCAATACATTTCCGTATTTTCTTGCGCTTGCAATCAAACTACTGGAGTCCAATACAGCTTCTTTTTTCTCCAGCGCGTATCTAAGGTTTTCATAGTCGCACAGCACAACTACACCGTTCGCGGCATTACTTTGTGCGTTAGCTATTTCTGTCGCGACCGGCGTTACCGTTGCTGGCGGCTCTTCTTGCTGCGGTTCCTCTTCTCGCTTGCCGAGAATGTCTTCGTCAAGGTCTTCTAGCGTGAGCAAGCGAACAAACTGAAGCCGGGTTGTGCCATTTGTATGTTTTGTAAGGCGCCGAGCTTCTTCAAATTTTGTTAAGCATTGGCTTGCTGTGCCATAAGACATTGGCCCCCGAAGCACTAGCAATTTTAGCGGTTCCCAGACATCGCTGTTGTTGCCGGGCAGGGGATTTTTTTTCGCCTCCTTTACTAAAATTTGCCAGGCCAAGGATAACTTTTCTGGTTTCCGGCCCCTTCCCATGGCGCGCCACCTCCTTTTCGGGATATCCCCATTATATCAGAGAACACTTATTTAGTCAATAGTTTTGGGGAGTTGTCAAGATGCAGGAACATTGTTAAGTTATATATATGGAGTATTATAACCCAATAAAACTTGAAGACAAGTGGCGGAAAAAATGGGAGAAAGATAAGGCATGGAAAGTTGATATCAAAAAGCGATCCGACAGCTGGCGGAAGCCCTACTATAATTTAATGATGTTTCCGTATCCTTCGGCAGAAGGCCTGCATGTCGGGAATGTGTTTACTTTTACGGGCTCGGATATTCATGGCCGATATATGCGGATGAAGGGGTATGATGTCTTTGAGCCGATGGGCTTTGACGCTTTTGGTATCCACTCGGAGAATTTCGCGATAAAACAGGGTACTCATCCAAAAGACGAGACAGAAAAAAATGTTAATCATTTCCGCGAGCAACTCAAAAAAATGGGCGCGATTTTTGATTGGGATCATACGGTTGATACGAGCAAACCCGAATACTATAAATGGACGCAGTGGTTATTTTTACAGCTTTATAAAGCAGGCCTCGCTTATCGCGCCAAAGCTCCGGTTGATTGGTGCCCGGGATGTAAAACTGTTCTCGCGGATGAGCAGGTTGTTGCTGGGCGTTGTGAGAGGTGCAATAGCGAAGTGATACAAAAGGAACTCGAGCAGTGGTTTTTAAAAATTACTGCGTACGCAGAAAGACTTTTGAATAATTTAGAAGGGATTGATTGGTCGCAAGTGGTGAAGACGGCGCAGAAAAATTGGATTGGGAAATCGGTTGGAGCGGAGGTTGAATTTATCATAAAGATCTCGCGAAGCGAGAGAATTATGAATCATGAATCAGGAATTAGGGTCTTTACTACAAGACCAGACACTTTGTTTGGGGCTACTTACTTGGTATTATCGCCTGAACATCCGTTTGTCAGTTCCCTAATTCATAATTCATTATTCCTAATTCAAAACAAAGACGAAGTCGAGGCATACATTGATGCTTCCAAGAAAAAAACGGAACTGGAGCGGACGGACTTAGCCAAGGAGAAGACCGGCGTTGAATTGAAAGGCATCAAGGCTACAAATCCGGCAAACGGCGAAGAAATTCCTGTTTGGATTGCAGATTATGTCCTTCAAAGCTACGGCACCGGAGCAATTATGGCGGTTCCCGCGCACGACGAGCGCGACCGCGAGTTTGCCGAGAAATTTAATTTGCCGATACGGCAAGTGACTGACGCAGAAGCTAAGGAGGCGATGAAGTTTGCTCGCGGCAAAGAGAAAATAAATTACCATCTTCGCGATTGGCTGATATCCCGCCAGCGCTACTGGGGGCCTCCGATCCCTATTGTTTATTGTAAAAAGTGCGGGATAGTACCGGTTCCCGAAAAAGATTTGCCTGTGGAATTGCCATATGTTGAAGACTTTAGGCCTACCGGTACTGATAAGTCGCCTCTTGCGACTATTGAAGAATTTGTAAAAACAAAATGTCCAAAGTGCGCTGGCGCAGCAACGCGCGAGACGGATGTATCGGATACGTTCCTGGATTCATCGTGGTATTTTTTACGATATCCTTCCGTAGGTTTAAAAATTAAAAATTTAAAATTAAAAATTCCGTGGGACCCGCAGGTCACACGGCAGTGGCTTCCTGTTGACATGTATATCGGCGGCAAAGAGCACTCGGTGCTTCATTTGATGTACGCGCGATTTATAACCATGGCGCTGTATGACATGCCTGCCCGCCGAAGCCTTGGCGAAGGTGGGGGCATGCTTGATTTCGAGGAGCCCTTTAAGAAGTTTAGAGCGCACGGCCTATTGATACGGGGGGGCGCAAAGATGTCAAAATCCCGAGGGAATGTCGTAAGCCCCGATGAATATTTTGAATCTTACGGGGCAGACGCCCTTCGTATGTACTTAATGTTTTTGGGCCCGTATGAACAAGGCGGAGATTGGCAGGACCGGGGGATAGTGGGCGTCGCGAGGTTTTTGAAGAAAGTATGGGGGTTTTGTCAAAATAAAAGTGAAAAAATTAAAAGTAAAAAACACAAAGAAAAAGTAAAAAATGATCCAGAGCTAGAACGGTTGACCCATAAAACCATCAAAAAAGTTACAGAAGACATAGAAAATTTGCAGTATAATACGGCAATTGCTGCGCTGATGGAGTTTGTGAACGAAATCACAAAGTATGGAGCTGACAGCTATAAGCTGACAGCTGTAAGCTATTTATTGAAGCTCCTCGCTCCCTTTGCTCCGCACATAACAGAAGAGCTTTGGCGTGAAGCGTTAGGCCACAAAACAAGTATTCATAACGAGAAATGGCCGGAATACGATCCGGAAAAAATAAAGGAAGAAAAAGTATGCATGGTTATTCAGATAAATGGCAGAGTCCGCTCGCAAATCGAGGTTGACGCGGATGCTTCAGAAGACCATATTAGAGAATTGGCGCTTTTGGATCAAAAGATAACAAAGTGGCTCGAAGGCAAAACGCCTAAGAAAGTTATTGTAGTGCCCGGGAGAGTGGTGAGTATAGTTATATAAAACCCCCCTCTCAAATCCCGACGCTCCGACCACATGTCCGCACTGCGGACAATGTTACTTGTGGCGAACGAAGTCGAAGGACTGTTTATAAAAAAAGTTAACAGTATTCCAAAATGATAGGGGCCCAATCTATATCGAGGGACGTGACGTCCGTTGGCAGGCATGAGCTTTACGATATAAAAAGGACGCTTCAATAATGGAAGCGTCCCGGGTGGCTTACAAGCGGCAAATCTCCGCAATGCCTGCAGACTTTTTCCGTAATAGGCTTGTGAGGCAGATACTCAGCACCTTGGTAGAAATCTATTCCGTAGCGCCAGGCGGCACTGATATCCTTCCGATCGGGGACTTTCCCAAGTAGTCCCAAGGATTCGTGTGGCAGCCATTTTAGGATGACCTGACCATCGATTCCTACCACCCCTTCAGTAAAAGATAGAGCTTCTATGATAGTTCTAAACTCTCCTAGCACCTGGTTCCGAGAGACTATGTGGAACAGAAACTTCCGTTCTTCTGTGGCGGCCTCCTCTGCTTCGGTTCTGTAACGGCTTAACGCATGTATTTCTAATTCTAGCATTATCCTCTCTCCTTTCCCACATTTGGGTTGTATATTTATATTATACACCCAAGTAAATACTTTGTCAATAGTGCCAGGAGGAGTTATTGGACCAAAAGTTTCATGCCTACAAGGGCCACTATTACCGCAAGAGCGATGCCAAGTATGTCTGCCGTAATATCCCCAGCCATGTCTGTTTTCCCAAGATTTTTGTCGTTGACCTCTTTTATTATCCCAATAACTAGCATTATTGCAGCGCTCGTAAAAATTGCTATCTTGGGCTGTACTCCGAGCGCTTTTATTAGCGGAAAGAACAGGGCGAGATACAGAATACCGACGCCCGCGAAACTCACAATGAAGTGCGCTACATAATCCCACGGGTGCTCCATGGTGCCCGGCGTTGACTGCGGTAAAAAGAACAAAATATACTTACCTATAAACTCCGTTGTTTTCTGCAGCAATTTCTAATCTCCTCTGCTTTCGTTTTCGTATGGGTTATGGTATAACGATCGGAGACCTTTGACAATATACGAGGTGAAAAAGTTATGAAAAGAGAGAAGATTCTTTGGACGCCGGACGATCTGAAGGGCATAGATTTTTTGAAAGATATAGGATTTCCCGGAGAGTTCCCCTATACGCGCGGCATACATCCGAGCGGATATAGGGGAAAGATTTGGACAATGCGGCAGTTTGCCGGATTTGGCCTTGCTGACCATACAAACGAACGGTTTAAAAAACTTTGGGCGGAAGGAGAAACTGGTTTTTCTACCGCTTTTGACTTGGCCACGCTTCTTGGCTACGATTCTGACGACGATCATTCTATCGGTGAAGTAGGCAAGGGGGGAGTCGCGATCGACAGCGTAGAAGACATGGCGCGTTTGTTCCGCGGCATCCCCCTAGGACAGAGAGAAGTTAGCGTATCAATGACTATAAATGCCCCAGCTTGCGTCTTGCTTGCGATGTACGCAGCAACTGCAAAAAGGAAGAGGGCTAAGCTTACAAATCTTCGGGGCACGATCCAAAACGATATACTGAAAGAATACACGAGCCAAAACGAAACTATTGTCCCGCATAGGCCGGCGATGAAGGTATTTGTTGATACCGTGGAGTTTTGCACAAAATACATGCCCGCGTATAATCCGGTAAGCATATCCGGGTATCACATGCGGGAAGCTGGCGCTACGGCAGTTCAGGAGCTTGCTTTTACTTTGGCCGATGGCATCGCCTATGTCGAAGCGTGCGCAGAGCGCGGGCTTGACGTGGATTCTTTCGCGCCGCGATTTTCTTTCTTTTTCAACTCTTGTAATAACTTTTTTGAAGAGATCGCAAAGTTCAGAGCCGCGCGGCGCATGTGGGCGTATATTATGCGCGAACGATTTGGCGCAAGAGACGAAAGGTCGCTAAAACTGCGTTTCCACGCCCAGACCTCCGGCGTTTCTCTGGTAGCGCAGCAGCCGAGGAACAATATAATGCGCGTGACTTTACAGGCGCTTGCCGCTGTGCTTGGGGGCGCGCAAAGCGTGCATACGGACGCCTGGGATGAGCAAATTAGCTTGCCGTCGGAGGAAGCAGCGTTACTTGCCCTCCGCACGCAACAGATTATCGCGCATGAGAGCGGGGTTAGCGATGTTGTCGATCCGCTCGGCGGTTCGTATTACATAGAGCGCTTAACAAGAGAGATAGAGGAGGAGGCGCTTCTCTACATCGAGCGTATTGATAAAATGGGCGGCATGGTACGCGCCGTGGAAAACGATTTTCCGCGCGGTGAGATAGAGCGCTCATCTTTAGAATTTGAGGATAGAAAGAAAAGGGGCGAAGAGATTATTGTCGGTGTAAACAGGTTTCAAAACAAAGAAGATGATAAAATCGAGACCATTTTTCGTCCGAATCCGAGAAACAGGATAGTTCAAATTCAGCGTTTATCAAAACTTCGCTCAAGGAGAGACAATAGAGCGGTGTGTCAGGCGCTGCGCGAAGTGGAAAGAGCGGCCCGCAGCAACGAGAACGTGATGCCCTCCATTATAGAAGCAGTGGAGGCGCTTGCTACCGAAGGAGAGATAGTCCAAGTGCTCAAACACATATACGGCGATTACAAGATATTGGCATAGGAGGTGGGAAAAATGACTCTTGCGAGTGTAGCAGAAAGCAACGAAGACGTAAGACTAGTAAGAAGGTTTATTGACGGTTTCGGATTGGCCGAAGTCTTAAATGTTGGATACGGTGAGTTGGAGTTGGGCGGCGAGTTCCCGTCTTATCATGTATCCAAGATTTCAGAAATGGGCCTAATGGGTATGCCGTTCCCGGAGAAATATGGCGGGATGGCAATGAGCACGGATGCAACCTGTGTGGCTGGGGAACGATTGGCGTTTTACTGGCCAAGTTTGCAGCTCATCTGGAGCGCAAACGTTTCTCTCGCCGGATTCCCGATTATGACTTTTGGCAATGAGGAACAAAAGAAGCGTATTCTCCCGCGTCTTGCAACCGGAGAAATACTCGGCTGCTACGCGCTCACGGAGCCGGAAGCGGGTTCTGACGCAGCAAATATACGCGCAAGCGCTGAAAGAGACCGGGATAAGCAAGGATGGATACTTAAAGGCGTAAAGCTGTATATTACCAATGCCGATAACGCATCTGTGGGCGTAGTGTTCGGAAGGATTAAAGGAGACACTTCGGGAAAGAGACACGGCGGGATTACCGCGTTTATTCTAGAAAGCGACGAACCCGGTTTAAAGACCCCCGGAGTTAAAGTAAATGTTATCTCCAAGTGGGGACTTAAGTGTTCTCATTTTGCGGAAGTGGTCCTCGATAACGTTTTTGTTCCGGACGAGAATGTTCTTGGCGAAGTTGGGAGGGGCTTTCATATAGCTATGGAGACTCTAAACAATGGGCGTGTAAATATCGCAGCGCAGGCCGTAGGGATCGCAAGACGCGCGTTGTTTGAAGCGGAGAAATACGGCAATGCGCGTATTGCTTTTGGCAAGCCGGTAATCAAAATGGAAAGTCATGCCCGGCGGTTAAAGCACCTTCAGCAAAAAGTTGATAGGGCATGGGAGCTTACGCTGGAAGCGTCTTGCGCAAAAGATTCCGGTCTGGACTACAGGGTTGAAGCCGCGCAAGCAAAGCTTTTCGCGTCCGAAACCGCCGTAGAATGCGCGATGTTTAACTACAGAATACAAGGCGGCTTTGGCTACACAACGGCATCCACAGCAATGTCTATTCTTCATGATGCGTTAGCGACAATTACATACGAGGGCACATCGGACATCCAAAAACTCGTGATAGCAAGGGGTTAAAAAGGGTTCATAAGGGGACACAAGCCCCCTTTTATTTTTGTCATATGTTTTACGATCGTGAACTATATGACAAAAATAAAACCCTGACATATTCGTCAGGGCGAGGGGAGCAGACTCACGTATCAGATCCCCTCCTTCCATTGCGGTAGTGTATGGGGGCATGTTAGTATAATTTAGTAAAGCGTCAATAGTATGTGCGGCATTGTTGGCTACATTGGCAAACAAAATGATCCAAGGATTGGGCTTGAGGCGCTGAAGCGCCTTGAGTATAGGGGCTATGACTCTTCGGGCATGGCTGTTTTTGATGATAGAACTCGCAACATATTCTGCGCAAAGGCAGTAGGGAGAATTTCGGAACTAGAAAAGAAGGTGCCATGGGGGGAAGTTTTTGGGTCATCCCTGGTGATGCAGACGCGCTGGGCAACTCACGGGGCGCCAACAGTAAAAAATGCCCATCCCCACACCGACTGCAAAAAAAATATTTATTTAGTGCACAACGGAATTATTGAAAATTACAAGCAAATCAAAGACAGATTGATGAAGAAAGGACATAAATTTACCTCGCACACAGACACGGAAGTTTTGCCCCATCTTATAGAGGAATACTCCGACTATACGCTGGAGGAGGCCGTAAGGCGCGCCCTGCAGGTTGTGAAAGGCACTTACGGCATTGCGGCTATATCAAAAAAAGACCCGCATAAAATTGTTGCCGCGCGCTTGGCAAGCCCCCTTCTTATCGGCGTAGGGGAGGAAGAGTATATGATTGCCTCGGATCCCTCGGCAGTGCTTTCGCACACAAATAAAGTTATTTATCTTGAGGACGGCGACATAGCAGTGCTTACAAAATCCGGTTTTCGTATCGCGGATCTATCCAGGGTTGCGAAGGATCGGCCCGCGACCGAGCTTGAATGGGGATTGGAAGAGGCGCAGAAAGGCGGATATCCGCATTTTATGCTCAAGGAAATATTTGAACAGCCGGAAGCGTTGGAGAACTCTATAAGAGGGCGCCTCATACAAGACGAAGGATTGGCGCATCTTGGAGGACTAAATCCCGTAAAGGAACGTTTGAGAACCATAGATAAAATTAAGATAATTGCCTGCGGCACAGCCTACCACGCGGGTCTTGTCGGGGAATATATGCTTGAAGAATACGCGGGTATTCCCACCGAAGCTGACTTTGCGTCAGAGTTTAGATATAGAAAGCCGATAGTGGACAAGAACACTGCCGTGATTTTTATATCCCAGTCCGGAGAAACCGCAGATACGTTGGCCGCGCTTCGCGAGGCAAAAGAAAAAGGAGCATTATGTTTGGGTATAGTAAATACTGTTGGTTCTTCCATAGCGCGCGCGACGGACGCAGGCGTGTATAACCATGCGGGGCCGGAGATTGGCGTTGCCTCCACCAAGGTATTCACCTCACAACTTACGGTCCTTGCACTCCTGACTTTGTATTTGGGGCGATCGCGGGGAATGTCATATGTGTTTGGCGAGCGGATAGCTCGGGAAATCACGCGTTTGCCCGAACTTACAAAAAGCGCGTTGCGCCAAAATAATAATATAAAAAAAATAGCAGCGAAATATAAAAGTTTTCCAAACTTTCTTTTTCTCGGCAGAAAGTATAACTACCCAATAGCCCTCGAAGGAGCGCTAAAACTTAAGGAGATTTCATACGCGCATGCCGAAGGATTGAGCGGCGGAGAGATAAAACATGGAACCATAGCCCTCATAGATAAAAAATTTCCAACCGTCGCAATTTGCATGAAGGATTCTGTGCATGACAAAATGCTTTCAAACATTGAGGAAATCAAAGCCCGCGGGGGACCGGTAATCGCGCTTACAACCAAAGGCAATAAAAAACTAGAGAGTGTTGCTGACGATGTAATCTATCTCCCCAAAACCCTTGAAATGTTAAGCCCGGTTATAACTGTTGTGCCGCTTCAACTCCTTGCTTATCACATCGCGGCCCTGCGCGGTTGCGACGTTGATAAGCCGAGAAATTTGGCAAAGTCAGTGACTGTAGAATAATTAGGTTAGATTATTTACATAAGATACGATCGTGGGTTATATAAATAATTGTATTATTATGGATTCTATATCCGATAGGAAGAAAACAGAAAAATACATTAAAGAGTATATGAAAAAGCATTATAGAAGAAAGTCGTTGAAGCCGAGCTCGGTAGCTGCAGCAATACTTTCCACAATAGCAAGAGAAGCTAAATCTTTGGGCGAGATTGTGAAGGATTTGAATAGCGCAGGTGGCCCGCCATTTATAGGCCTTGCTACTTGGCACCCCGAAATGCGACGCCGTTCATATTCAGCTTCACAGCTTACGGGGGGCGTTTCTAGCTTGGAGAAAGGCGGATACATAAAAAGAAAAGGGAAACAGACCGTCTATCTTACGCCGAAGGGCATAAGAGAGATTTTGAAATTTCAAATGAAGAGTAAACAGTTAGATAAAAAATGGGACGGTAAGTGGCGCATGGTTGTTTTTGATATAGAAGAAACTACCCGAAAAGACAGGGACTATTTACGGCGCCAGCTGAAGTGGATTGGGTTTGAGGAACTGCAAAAAAGCGTTTGGATATTTCCGTATGAAATAAGAGATGAACTCCGAGAGTTTATAAAGATGTGCAGATTTGAGTTTCACGGAGATGTGCGGTTTATACTCGCCGATACGATTGAGCCCGATGCGTTGTTCCGTAAGAAGTTTAATTTAGCGTGAGGCAGAACAAGATTTACATAAGCCACGATCGTACACTATGTAAATCTGAAGGAATAAGCGAAAAGTGTGACGGTAGAGTAATAAATAAAAAAGCGCTCCGATGTCGGAGCGCTATTGTTTTGAGTCATCTAATCGTTTGTCGGGGGTTCAATGCGTGTTACGGCGAGCGTGTCGTCTGCGGCTTGAAGGAGGTTGTACTGGTAATTGCCCGGTCCTGGCCCCTTTTCGGTCATTTCGTCGGCTAGTCCTTTTTCGCATAGATCAATCAGTCGTTCCCGAGATCCGTTATAGCTTTTTTGGTAATGTGGATTACCTTGATCAAGAAGGAGCTGTTTATGCCAGAGTTTGAGCGATTCGCAGGCCGATGGAATCGCGGCCGCGGGCCCAAGCACTTTTTCCATCGCAACCGACATCCAGTAATTCGCCGCGGCGCGATGGTGGAGATTTATCTCACCTGTTCCGTAAAGTGCAAGCGAGAGAGACAGGGCTGCCACAGCTGAGACTCTATCTATTCTTGCTTCCTCAATATCGCCGTCTTTTTCATGATACTCGCTTTCTGCAAGAAAGAACCGTCCCGCGTTGTGCATCAGGTTCGCTGTATTGAGGGGATCGGCTGGATTTGGCGCAAGATATTTTGCGAGTACATCAGCCACTTCTATGTCAGTACTTAGGGGTCCATTAGATGATATGTACTCGTTACTTCGCATTATAATCATCCATGCGTTGTCGCGCGCCGCGCTATCGGGCAGTTTTTCCATCCATTCATGAGTTTTCGCCACATCTTTATCTACATACGCGGCAAGATACGCCATGCCGTAAATGGCGCGTTCGTTTGCAGGATCAGTACTTAAAGAAAATCTGAAATCGGTACGAGCATCCTCGAAATTTTTGCGCCGGTAGAAAGCCATCCCTCTGATCGCTAATAACTCGGCAAAATAATCCTGGGAGGAATTTCCGGTAAATATATCGAGTAAAAGCTGGTTGACCTGTTTTATAACATCTTCTATCCGTCCTTCTCCCAAAAGCGCATCAACACGATCAACTATCTCTTGCATTGAGCACCTCCTTACCTTTTTGCTTCGCCTTTCGTTACCGTGCAGTTTCCAAGATATACGGGGACTTTGTGTTTCTCTTTGAGCCGTTCGGCGACTTGCCTTAATGCCTGTGCTTCGTTCATCGCGCTTGTCCATTCGCGGATTTCATTTTTAAATCCGGGAACGGGGCCTGAAACAAGAAACCTGTGCGTGCCCTTGCGCGGGGCTCTTTTTTTAGTCAAAGAACTGCCTCCCTTGCTAAAATCTAACCGTCAGTATAACATAATCTCATAGAATTGCAAGAAGCCCCCATAGTCCAACGGACAGGACGCAAGATTCCGGATCTTGAAGTGGAAGTTCAATTCTTCCTGGGGGCACAAGAACTTTGACAAACAAGATGGACAAAAATGGATATGGGAGGTAAGCTTGTGAAACCCAAAAAGCGTGAATGGGATAATCTTTCGCGTAATGAGGCGCGCCTGTACATGGCCGCGCTTCTAGCGCGGAAAAAGGCGGCTGTCCCAATAAGCGGAATCGCGGTTGGAGGCGCGGTACTCACGGATATTGGCAATATATATAGCTCCCCCAACGATGAGTCTATGGGAATGTCGCGGAATATGCATGCCGCGGAGGCCGCCATACGGGAAATGAAGCGAGCACATCTCGACGAGGAGATCGCGGCTATAATGGAAGTTGCCGCACTGGATAAAAACAACCCCGAAAACATGGGCTTTCCCTGCGCCTCTTGCCGACAAGTAATTTGGGACAAGACAAGAAACCCGGATTTAGTCGTGTACGGCGCGGGGCTTGACGGCACTATCTATATGGCGATCATGAAATATCTTTACCCATACCCCCATCCGTTAAAGATACAAAGAGAAGAGTAAAGGAGGCGCATAGATGACTGAAAGGAATTTTATGGAGATGCAGAGGCAAAAATTTGTTGAAGACAAAAATGTTTGCGTGGGGCTGGACACAGAGCGCGAAAAAATCTCAAAAGAGATTGAAGAGTTTTTGAGGGGTAAGTATTCCCTCCCTTCATTTGGGGCAACTGGTCCCCTGATGGTAGCGTTTAATAAAGAGATTATTGACGCAACACGTGATATAGCCGCGGCTTACAAAGCGAATGCCGGTTATTACGAAGGAGAAGGGTTGCAGGGAATATATGCGCTTTACGAAACAGCAAGATACCTCAAGCAGGCAGCTACGGATGTGCCATTAATTTTCGACGGAAAACGCGGGGATATCGGTAATACGAATAAGGGGTACGCGCGCTGGGCATTTGATGATACCGGGATTGGACTAAACGCAGACGCGATGACCTTGCATAATTATCTTGGCTCGGAGGCAATGCAACCCTTTTTGAAGGGTTACAAAGATAAATTCTTTTTTGTGCTTTGCCGCACTTCAAACGAAGGCGCAGGCGAATTTCAAGACAAGATAGTTGAACCGGAAATGATTGCGTTTTATGAATTCGTGGCACGGCGTGTGTATTACTGGAATGAATATAGCAATTGTGGCCTTGTCGTAGGCGCGACATTTCCGGTAGAACTGGAACGAGTGCGCAAGTTGGTCGGCGATATGCCCATTCTTATTCCAGGCATCGGCGCGCAAGGCGGGGATTTGGAAGCAACCGTAAAAGCCGCTATGTATATCGATCCGAAAACCGGCGAGAAGAGTTTCCCCGCGATTATCAATTCCTCGCGTGGAATAATCTATGCCTCAAGCGGAGTCGATTTTGCCCAAGCCGCGCGCGCGGAAGCAATACGGCTGCGGGACGAGATAAATAAGTACAGACAGGAGGCAATAGGCAAGTGTCAAACGAGCAGTTAGCTTTAAGGGCCTTAAAGACACTAAAGAAAACGGGGGCGATTACGGAGGGCCACTTTGTCTATGCTTCAGGCAAGCATGGCGCTAAATACGTAAACAAGGATGCCCTGTATCCTCATACGAGAGAGACATCTCGATTATGCCGCTATATAGCCAAAGAGTTTGCTCACGAAGAGATTGATACGGTAATTGCGCCGGAAAAAGGCGGGATAATACTCTCGCAGTGGGTTGCTCATCATCTGACCAAGGTCATAGTAAATCTTGTGCGCGGCGAAATATCGGCTGTGTACGCTGAAAAAGCAGAAAATAATTTGTTTGCGATTAACCGCGACTACGATAAATTTATTTCAGGCCGATGCGTGCTTGTAGTAGAAGACGTGCTTACAACCGGCGGCTCGGTAAGGAAAGTTGTGGAAGCGGTACGCGTAAACGGCGGAGGCGTTATCGGCGTCGGAGCTTTATGGAACCGCGGTGGGGTAACTCGCGAGGACATAGGCGATGTTCCCCGGCTGTTCTCGCTTGTAAATACAAAACTGGACGATTGGACCGAGGGGGAATGTCCCTTGTGCAAAGAAGGCGTACCCGTCAATACAGACCTTGGTAAGGGCGCGGAGTTTCTTGCCCGAAAAGCCAAAGAGGCGACAGAAGAATACGAGAGAAAACATCGCACCATTCCGGGATGATCCGATTAAAATAAAGCCCAGAGAATTATCTCTGGGTTAATTTTTTTTCTTTAATCTTTCCTGCCGGCGCTGGTCTGCTTCCCACCACCTGCGTTTTTGGTCTCTGGTGCGGGGAGTGGCATCATACCTAAGTGGGACCGAAACTATTTTGGGATGTCCTGATTTCGGATCTATCTCGGAAAGTTCTTCTGTTGCCACATAGGTAAAATACGTACTTGAAAGATGCTGGATTTCGCCGGTTTTTCTTCTTTGAACTTTCGCCCGGACGCCTATTTCACAAGAAGTGTTCCATACGCGATTTATTGACGCGTCAAGCAGAAGCAGATCCCCTTTGTACACAGGTACAAGAAAGTTAATGCCGTCTATAAATACGGTGCCGCAGGACTGGCCATCTGTATGGCGGAAAAATATGGAGCCGGCAAGTTTGTCCATAGCCCCTGCGAGCATTCCCCCAAACATTTTATCCTGCGGATTCAGGTCTTCTGGAAAAATTGGAGCCGTATAATTTTCAACCGCTGTTTTGCTTACGGGTTTCGACTTTCGCTTCATTCCTTCCTCCTATTTTTTCTCTTCAAGCACTACTTTGATTTCAGATTCTTTCTTGTTGCGCAGGACCTTGCATTTTATGCCGTCTCCTATTTTGTGTTTTGAAATAACGTCTTGTATCGTGTTGTCCGTAGTGATTTTTTCGCCGTCTACCTGAAGGATAATGTCAAACTCTTTAAACCCTGCCCTTGCGGCAGATGAGCCGGGTACTACCGCGTGCTCTCCTAAGGTTTCCCGTACTATCATCGCGCCGTGATCCACAGGCAATTTATTTTGCTCCTGAATCATCTGGTCAATTATAATGTAGCGCACGCCGAGGAATGGCTGGCGTATATGGCCGAATTTTTTGAGTTCTTCGAGGTCCTTTTTCGCGTTGTTTATGGGTATCGCAAAGCCGATGTTTTGCGCGCCAAATACCACAGCCGTGCTTATCCCTACGGCTTTTCCCTCCATATTTATAATAGGTCCTCCGGAGTTTCCCGGGTTTATCGCGGCATCCGTTTGTATAAGTCCTCGCAGGCGCTCGACATGTTTCTCGTACCCTGTTTGTGCCTGAATAAAGCGGCTAAGTCCGGAAACCACGCCGGTGGAAACAGTATTTCTAAATTCCCCAAGCGCGTACCCCACCGATATAATATCTTCCCCAAGCTCAAGCTCGCTTGAATCGCCAAGCTCAATGTGCGGGAAATCTTTTTTGTCTTTATTTTCTATTTTAAGAATTGCGACATCGTGAATTCTGTCGCGGGCAATAACTTTTATGGGGAGCTTCGCGTCCTCGCCATGGTCCAGAATCACGGTATATTCTGCTTTTGGATCTTCAACAACATGCGCGTTTGTGAGAACAATTCCGTCTGGAGACACAATAAAACCCGAGCCGCCTCCGATTTTTATTTTTTGTTTGGCGTGCTTGTCGAACCTCGGCACTATATATTCCTGCCCGCCAAAGGGCATTGTATAGAAGCCCTCGAGCTTAGGCATGTCTTTTGATATTACGATATTGATGACAGCAGGGGAGACCCTTTTTACAATTGCTACGACAGGTGACTTAGTCATACCCTAATTATACCACAAAACAAAAAACCCACGCAACTTGGTGGGTTAAAATACAAGACGGAGTATGTGTTCAGTCACAAACGCGATTACTGCACAGATTGGAAAAGTGAGAATCCACGCGAGAACAATCTGGCTTACGACATCCGTCCTTAATGACGATTTTCTGTGGGCGACACCAGCTCCCATAATGGACGTGCCAATCGTATGCGTAGTAGAAAGCGGAATTCCAAAATGGGACGCGAGCGTTATGGTTGACGCCGCCGCGGTTTCTGCGGAAAATCCCTGATATGGTTTGAGCGGCGTCATGCGCATTCCCATGGTGCGGATGATGCGCCAGCCGCCTACTGATGTTCCAAGCGCCATAACGGATGCTAACAGGACGATGACCCAAAGAGAGATAGCGAATGTTTCATACATCCCTCCAAGGACAAGCGCGAGAGCGAATACGCCTATGAATTTTTGTCCGTCATTTGAGCCATGGCTAAATGCCATAAATCCGGCAGAGAGTATCTGCAGCCTTCGAAACGCGCTTCTTGTAGAATAAAGCGGGAGGGGAGTTGATAACTTGCGCACGATCCTAGTAAGGAAGTAGGAGCCGAAGAGTCCCAGGAACGTAGAAAACCCGAGGCCAATAAGTATTTTTTTCCAGCCTATCCATAAAAGAACATCCATTCCGCCGGTTGCTAGGCCCGCTCCCGCAAGCGCGGCTACAAGCGCGTGACTCTCGGAAGTAGGAATCCCAAGCCTTTTTCTCCAAAAGTAGGCGGTGGAACTCCATACGACGATTGAGATCATCGCGGCCGAGATAGTTACAAGATCAATGGCCTCGCTATCAATGATGCCTTTGCCGATTGTTGCCGCCACGGCCGTGCCGCTCATGACTCCAACGAAATTTAGTGTTGCTGCCATGAAAACAGCTTTACGAAACGAGAGCGCTCTTGTAGATACAACCGTTGCAATGGCGTTGGGAGCATCGGTAAGGCCGTTTACAAACTCCGCCCCGAGAATTACTGCGAGAGTGAAGATGAGCAGTATATCCATCTTCTCTCCCGCCTACGAGTACTTTTGATGGAAGTCGCAGAAGAGATCAATAATGTCTTCACAGATATCTGTTGCAGTTTCCAGCGAGTCGTATACTTCCTTCCAGGCAATAAATAGCAGCACATATCTGGGGTCTTGATGGGCCTGCGCGTACCGCCTTGCTACCACTGCGTCTTTCAACTCGTCGGCGCGACTTTCGATCCCGTGTAAGGATTCTCTTATCTGCGGCATGTTTCGTTGACGATCAAAATGTTTAAAGTTGGTAAACAGATCTTGAATACCTTTTGTAGCCTCCACGAGAAGTTGCGCGGCCTCTTCTAATTCGGGGTCTTTGTCCGTGAGTTGGTATATGCGGCCGATTTTGTTTGACGCTTGCCACAAGGCATCAATAATGCTATCGCCCCCACGGATAATAATAGAAACTTCGTTGTGCTCTAAGCCAAATGGCAGTTGTGACATAGCCGGCAATACTTTTTCAAAGATATACTTTAGAACATTGTCAGCGGCATGCTCAATCTCGTGCATGCGGTTGGCATGGAGTTTTGCTTGTTCAAGGTTTTGGACTAACGCCTCAAAAACTAATCCGGCTTCGGCAATGCGGCTTCCCATTTTCTCAATATTGACAAATAGTTCTTCTTTCTTCCCCATACTCCTCCCACGCGAACATAGTTTTTTGTCTTTTATCATTTTGACAAAGTGCAACTCTTTTGTATAACGCATTTTTTTCTTCTAGTCAAGACCTGAAAAATGGAGTAGAATAAAACTTGTCTACTGCGCAAAAATGTCCCTGTAGTTCAACGGACAGAACAGAGGCGTCCTAAGCCTTAAATGCAGGTTCAATTCCTGCCAGGGACACACACATTGACTTTTTTAAGCGCACGGAGTATAATATAGTTCGAGTTTCTAATTGTATAAAAAAGGAGGTGGAGAAAATGTGGCGCAAGAGAATGTTTTGGGCCTTGGCGAGTAAAGCGGATGTCATGCTTGGCGATTTAGTCCGCGGGGACTGGTATTGTCCTACCGCCGTAGGGTACGGCAGATATGTCCCCTGCGGAGGCAAGAACTGTTTCTTCTGCTCTAGTCGTCATAAGTTTGCCAGTGTGTTTTGGGCGTAGGCGGAGGTGAACGATGGACCTTAAAATTTTCAGCGGAAGAAGCAACGAGCCGTTGGCGAAAGAAATAATGCGGTGCCTTCAGAGCCATAGAGACGGTTGTAAAGTTCCGGATGCGTTGGGGGATATATTCATAAAAGATCACGCGGATGGGGAGGTGTACGTCCGCTTTGGGGAAAGCATCAGAGGAGATGATGTTTTCCTTATACAATCAACCAATCAGCCGGACAAAAACCTTGAGGAGCTTAGGCAAATGGTACAAGCGGCGAAGCAAGCCCGGGCAACTTCTATCACAGTCGTTTTCCCATACTTTGGATATGGGCGACAAGATAGGCGAGATCGCCCTAGGGCAGCCGTTGCAGCGGTTGGGATAGTAAAGGATTTGTTCGGCAGGGGAGCTACCGGATTTGTTCTTTTAGATCCCCATAGCAACGCAGTAGAAGCGGCTTTGGCCTGGGAGCCGGTACCAGTCGATCGACTGTGGGCTCGGATCATCTTTGTGCCTTACTTAAAATCAAATCCCGAATTATTCCCCTGCAATCCCAAAAATCTAGTGGTAGCGTCCCCCGATTTGGGGTCTATATCCCTTGCGAACATTTATGCCGAGGCATTTGAGGAGCATCCTGGCCAGATTCCCGTTGTGGCGGTTGCAAAACGGCGAAATCCCGGAGAAAGTGAAACAGACATACTTTTTGTTGTCGGAGAAGAAGAAATTAAGAATTCTCCCGGCATAGATGTTCTTATCGTAGATGATATGATTGATGGGGGGAGTACTACGTGCAAAGCGGCCAAAGAACTGAAAGCTCTCGGAGCCGGCAGGATATACGCAGTTTCAACGCACGGGGTATTTTCAGGGGAAGCTTATAAGAACATAAATAAAGCGCCCATAGAGAGGATATTTATTACAAATTCTATCCAAAAAAAACGTCTTCTCCAACAAATAACCGTGGTTTCTGTAGCGTCCCTACTCGCGGATGTAAT
>CAYJWU010000009.1:23030-25769 GCA_964374025.1 uncultured Candidatus Saccharibacteria bacterium | reverse complement strand
AACAAACAACACCTTTCGCCTTCGTAAATTCATATCCTCCACTCTATCACATCTTCCAACAAAAAACGACCGAGCTTAGCTCAATCGTTGCGATTTGTACTATTTGGGATTACCCTGGCGCCCGGAGGCCTTTGCCGCCACGCACATTCTTGCCTCCCGTCTTACAGTAGTCCTCGATGACGCTGCAGGCGTTGTTGAATACATTGACGCTGAAGCCCGATCCGTACGTCTCGGCCATCTCTAGCGACAATTCCCAGGTATTAACCCGGCCGTCCCGAAGGAGTCGTCGGAGAACGGTCGCCTTGCAAATCGCGTCCATTTGCATCTCGGGCGCTTGATGCGACTGCATCCGACTCCGATACTCCACGAGCTTGGCGCGAAGCTGTAGCTTACGCTCTTCGTTCTCCGGGAGGACGATTACCGGTGACTCCTTCCAATTAAACTGCTCCTGTGTCATATGCGCTCCTCCTTTCAATTTTAGTCGTATAGCTTCTTATTGTAGTATTCAAGGACTAACTCTCCAGACTTACCGTGGCGCGGACTTTTTCTATACATGGTAACGCCGCAGTTTATGGGCTTTTCCTCCCTGTCAATGCGCACAAACTCCTCGGGGCTTAGTTTTTCTAAAACGGTGCGCACAGAAAGAATGGCGCGAAAATGGCTCACCGCAAGAATCACTTTACCCGCGAATTTCTCTTTTACTTCGTTGAGCCACAGCCCGACTCTAAGATTTGTGTCGGGAACATTTTCACCGTTTGGAAACTTAAAGAAATACTCTCCGTCCACATCGTGCAGATCTCTTTGCCATGGATTGAGGGCAAAGAACACTTTCATGTCATTAAAAAGAGTGACGAGCCCGTGCTCCTGCTCCCGAATCCGTTCGTCAAAATATACCCCGACCCTTCCAAGTTCCGGCCATCCATCTTTCATGCAGTCAAAGGTATCTTGTGTACGCGGCGAAGGAGATACGAACACTATGTCTGGCAAGGGCATCTCCTTTTTTAGATTTGCCCCGGTTGACTTTGCCTGCCTTTTTCCCTCATCGATTATCGGCGTATAGTGCTGGCTTACGCCTGGGTAATACTTATATTTCACGGCAAGAGCCAATGTTTGCGCATCAAGACTTCTCCAGTCCTTGTCGTATGCCGCCCTAAACTGCTTATAAAGCGGATCGTTATCTCTTATTGTTTTTAGCGCGTTGTACGCTGACTCTCCATGCCGCACAATAGCAACCTCTGCCGGACATCTCATTGCGCCCCCCCCTTGCTGTTTCCGCCTTTATATTTTGAATTTGTAAAAGTACTCCTTATCTATCCTGCCATTTATAACACAAACTCCATCTTGCTTCAATAGCGCTTGTTTTCCCCTCAACCCGCCCTTACCGCTGTATCCGCAAAGCTCGCCCTCGGAGGAGACGACTTTGTAGCAGGGGTAATTTAGGGGGTCGGGATTTTGCGCCATTATTCTGCCAACGGCGCGCGGAGAGGTATTGCACAGCCGCGCAAGTTCTTTATAGGTAGTAACCTTACCTTTCGGAATTTTTTTGAGTAGTAAAATCGCCTTATGCATTATTTATGATAACCACAAACTCCCCCCTAACCTCTTCGCTTTTTAATTTTTGCAAAACTTCGCCAACCGTCCCCCTATATATTGTCTCAAACTTTTTTGTCAGCTCGCGGCAGATTACAACTTCACTCTTCGGTAGAATTCCGTAAAGCTCGGTCAGGCACTTTAGAATCCGGTGCGGCGACTCATAAAAAATTACGGGATATTTTGTGTCCGTCAACTGGCGGAGCACCTCCTCAAAAAACTTTTTGCGCTTCTTCTTTGCCGGTGGGAATCCCATGAATACAAATTTATCCATGCTAAATCCCGCGATGCTTGCCGCGGCTGTAAGCGCAGCGGGGCCGGGAATCGGCATTATTTGTATGTGGGGGGTCGAACCCCCCACATACTCTATTAGCTTTCCGCCGGGGTCGGAAATTCCCGGAGTACCGGCATCGGATACCAACGCGAGATTTCTTCCTCTTTTTAGAAGCTCGAGTATCTGCTCTGTTTTCTCCAATTTAGAATGCTCATGAAAACTTAGAGTTGCAGTCGCGATACCATAATGATCCAGCAACTTCCTCGTCACCCGCGTGTCTTCGCACAAAACAAAATCAGCGCTCTTTAGTACCTCAAGCGCCCGCAAAGTAATATCCCCCAAATTCCCAATGGGAGTCGCTACGATGTATAGAGTTCCGCGCATATCGCGCACTATATCATATAAATCATGTAATATAAAACAACCCCGCAACTGCGGGGTTGTTTTATATTAGAGGTCGAGGTCACCGACTGCCTCTTCAACATTTGGTGCTGATTTACGAGGCGCGGCGCTTCTCGGCACTCTGGTTGATCCTTCGGGTTCCGATATTTTGAGATTTACCCTGGCATCGTTCTTTGATCCAACAATTCTCAAAAGAGAACGGATAGATCGGGCCGTGTCGCCACTCCTTCCAATTATTTGGCCCATATCCTCTGCGTGTACTGAAAGGGTGATAAGAACACCCATTTCATCCACCTTTCTTTCTGTTTTTACATCGTCAGGATGATCAACTAGAGACCTTACAACATACTCTAGAAATTCCTGATCTACGGGTAGTTTAGCCATACAGATTTAATCTAGCATTAATTATAATCCGGAAACTATGTGACCTTTTAATACGGCATTATAGCAAATATACAAAATCCTGTCAACCT
>CAYJWU010000009.1:13417-22930 GCA_964374025.1 uncultured Candidatus Saccharibacteria bacterium | reverse complement strand
GGGCGCAAATTTAGGAATTGGGAAAATAGCAGACGGGAAAAGCCGCGACACCAACTGCCCACTCCGCGTCAGCTCCGCAACTCGCTGCGGGAATCCCCCCTTCAAGACTGCAGCACTGCGGCAGGTTTGCTTCCTTTATAAGAGAAGTGCTCGCGCATGCGCCTGAAATCAGCGCGACATCCTCGGAAATTTCCACGCATCGCGGCGCAGCCAAACCGCAGCTTGTAAGGATCTCCGCTTCGCTAAATGGAGAGCCGGCAAGATTGTTCATGGCAAGGCATTGCTGGGATTTTGCTTCTATCTTTTCCTTTTGGCGAGTATAGTTTGGGGAATCGGGATTCATTTGAGACCAGCCTGCGAGCATATCCTTGCATGACTGCATGCATCCTGCTACGCTCTCCGCGTCAGCGCTTTTCCTATGCGCGGCATTCTTTTCAAAGCCAAACGAAGCCGCGTTCGTGGTGCTTGCGTACGCAAAATATATGAGTCCCGCCGCCACTGCCACAGCCAAGCTAAGCTTGGCCAGAGTTGCAATAGTTAGCCCAAAATTTGAAACTTTAATCATAAGTTAGAATACGTTAGTTGTAATACTTTCTAGTCAAAATATTTTAAACAAAACGACCTTTGGATACCGAGCTTTACCAATATAATACCCCCCTGCTATATTTTTGCAACCTCCTCTTTAAGTGAAAACTTCTTAATCACGGAATTTGATTCGTTTGATATCCGGCAAATATTTTTCTAAAATATTCCGATAATGGTATTGCGATAAACAATCTCGTTTTCATGATTATTACAACGGACCCGTTTTCACGCGCCTCCGCGTTATTTATATAGCCACCAAAAAATATTGTCGCGGAAAAAGTGCCATGTCTGGTCTGGATACCTGAAATGCATAACATATTCCTGCGCGATTTTGGGAAGCCCGGTAGCTAAAAGTAAAAGCGCAAGCCTCAGGGGTGTAAAGCGAAACTGCGAGATAAATTTCAAAACCACAAGCCGAGCCAGATAAAAATTTTCAAAAATAGCGGGCGCTAATAAAAACGCAGGCCGAAAACCCGTCAATTCAAAGACCGCAAACCCGGCAATGCGCCAAAGAAACAAAATTTTCGCGGTGCGGCGCGCGAGGATATCCCGCCATTTGTGCACCGCTATAAACGCAAAAAAAAGATAATAAGCATCCAGGATTTTATCGGCCGCATGGTAGTTGTCTCCCCAAAATCCTCCGCCAAACTTATCAAAAATCATAACATCGATCGCATCTGCTAATATGCTCAAAAACATTCCGCCAAGCGGCCAGCGAAATATAGAGAGCGGTACAATAAGCCGCAGGACTAGAACAATTAATCCAACTATTTCCATTATTTAAGCAAAATACTCCTTTTAATACACCGCGAGTATTTTGTAAAAATATTCCGTTTTCAACCTCTTGCTTTTTTGAGGGCGGCTGCGTACCAGATGAGTTCTTCGAGGAATTTGGCGGCAAGGTCTCGGTAGCTTAGATCCTGTATCTCGCCCGCATCGTTGAAGAGTGATCCGATTTTTGCAAAATAAACAGCTTCGCGAATAGGCACCATGCGCAGCTCTATTGCCACCAGCCTAAGCTGCTCCACCATGCGCGCGCCGCCAAGGCCTCCGGCAGATACCCCGCATATGCCGAGGGGTTTATTCGCGTACTCCTTATAGAGCATATCAAGCATCATCTTAAGCTCTCCGGGATAGCCGTGATTGTACTCGGGCGAAACAATGATAAGGCCATCTGCGCGGGAGATTTTTTCCGCGAGGCGTTTCGCTGGCTCCGACTCGCCGGTATTGTCAGTCGCGCTTAGGCGATAATCACGCACATCAAGAAGCTCGGTCTCAATACCCGCGATTTGAGTTTGCGCGAGCATAAACCGCGCCGCGTTTTCCGATCCCCTTCCTTCGCGCGCAGTGCCCAGAATCACTGGTATAAAAAGTTTAGTTTTATTTTCCATTTATTTTATTACTTCAGTGGCACAAAGGCGAAGCCGGGGAATTCAGTTTTGTCTATTTCTGTCTTTGAAATTTTGTCCACCTTCCATATTGAATTTTGTATGGGAATAACGAGCCGCCCTCCGGCCTTGAGTTGATCTATCAATTCCTGCGGCATCTCATCTCCGGAAGCAGATACTAAAATTTTATCAAACGGAACTTCCTCTTGTAAGCCCAATTTTTTTCCGGCTTGGCGGATTTCCGCCCACGAAAAATTATATTTTCCTAAATTTTTCCTGCCAAACTCGACTAATTCCGGCACTAATTCGAGGCCCCAAACTCTGCCGCGCGAACCGACAATCTGCGCCATGAGCGCAGTTGTCCAGCCCGATCCGGAGCCGACATCCAAAATTTTATTCCCTTCCTCCGGCCGCAAAAGCTCCAGCATAAAAGCTACGGTAGAAGGTTGTGAGATTGTCTGCCCATAGCCAATGGGCAAGGGGTAATCCCCGTACGCCTCTTTTTTGTATTCATCAAGCACAAAATCCGCCCGGTCAATTTTGCGGAAGGCCTCAATAATCCGCTCGGTCTTTAGCATGCCGTCGGCGATTAGCTTTTCCATAAGTTCATCCCGGCTCATGCCCTTAGGAGTTCTTCAATTTTGCCCCGATCGAATCCTATGACCATATTGTCGTTAATGAAAATCACTGGCACGCCCATCTGGCCTGATCTCTCTACCATACTAGTTCTCGCTTGCAAATCTTTCGCCACATCATGCTCCACGTATTCTATATTGTGCTCATTAAAATACTCCTTTGCCATGTGGCAATAATGGCACGTTGGAGTTGTATAAATTTCTACTTTCGCCATTTTAGTTCGCAATTAATTTTTTGAATTCCTCCACCATCGGCACTTGCTCGGGTTCAAGACCATATTGCTCGGCAGTGTAATACGCCGCCCAGTCGGCAAGAACGAGGGATGAAAATATTTTATGAAATTTGATCGAACCCTCAAGGTCAATAATTTCCACAGGCAATCCCCTGTCTTTATAGAGCCGCGCAAGGATCCCCATTCTCTTAATTATACTCGGGTGATCTTCGCTGTCACGCAATATGAAAAAGTAAAAATTTTTTGACAATTTCCTTGTCGCGTCTTTCACGTCGAAGCCGGTCATCTCATTATGGTTGAGCTCCGGGAAAACATTGTAAAACGCGGGGATTTTCCCTGTCTCGTTGAATTTAATTTTCCAATTATAGGCAATCGCCTGATTTGCCCGCGAAGAGTAGATAACCGGGACTTTCCCGCTCAACTTCTTCGCGATATCCCTTCCTCTTTCCTCGTATGAACCTGGGTCAAGAGAACTTGTAAGTTCCTTCAATTCACGTAATGCTTGCTCCTCGCCCATCGCCTTGAGCATGGCCCTAAATCCAAAGCCAAGCGCGGACCTTGGCTGGATTCCCGTATTTGGCATTTGGATATAGGACACTCCGCGCTCTTTGGCAAGCTCAATGAGCTTGCCGCCGACTGATATCACTATAACATCCAGCCCCTTCTCCCGCGCCTCCTCAAACGCGCTTATGGTCTCCTCCGTGTTTCCCGAATATGAGCTTATGATGATCAAACTTTTTTCAAGATCCTCGTCGGACATCACCGGAAGGCCGTAGTCCATATGCGCAACAATATCAAGGCACGGATTCCACGCTAGAAGCAAATCTCCCGCAAGATGCGAGCCGCCCATGCCGACAACAATAAATTTCTTGTGAATCCCAAGGCCCTCCGCGTTTTCTATTTTGGGCTCGTATTCAAACTGCTTATTAAAGTTTTTTATAACATCATACATTCCCATACAAAAATATCCTCCTTTATTTATGAACACTTACAATCGCAATGGCCGTCTTCTTTGTGCGTATGGCCGCATTTCTTACAACCATGATCATGCTCTTTGTGTTGATCGCAAGGGCACTTACAGGCCACGCATTTTTGCTCGCCGTCGCGCGGCGCACCTGCCTCGCCGGAAGGCAGGCATGTTCCGCAAGATCCACAAGATATAAGTTTTGTTAAAAATTTGAACATAATGGTTACAACTATACATATCTACTTCGACCTTTGAAAATTCTGCCTACATCTTTATTTTACTTCGCCAACAAAAGCTGGTCAAACAAAAAACCGCCATAAGGCTGTTAGCCAGACGGAACCCCACGCTTATTCAGCATAGGGCGAGAAGAGAATTTTCCTTGCCCTCCATAGCTTTAGCGACGGAAGGGCCTCTGACTCAACAGCCTTATAGCGGCTTGCCCATCAAAATCCACAAATTACTTTTACCATTTTAAGACGATCGCATTGAAATGGTAAATAAAATCACTGCAACTAATGTCCATTTCGCCGCTAGGTACCAGTCGGTACCTAGCTGGCAGGTATAGAATTGTACCTGCCGCTCTGAAAGTATGTCGTTCAAGGCGCTACCCATTTTTCAGTCTTCCAGCATTGTTTGCTGAACGGCTGAAGTATGAGGAGCATTGACTCGTTCTGCACTCTTTTGTATACTGCAAGTATGGCAGTTCGAGTGACAATTCCTAAAGCTGAATATACTCGTCTCAAGCGTGAAGCGGAAGCTTACCGTAGGTTTAGCGTACAATTCTTTCAAACCGCTATTCAAGAACCCGTTAAAGATGTGGTAGAGGATTTTCGAAAGACTAATCTGTACAGCGAAAAGTTTCTCGTTGATTTGGAAGATGGCCTTCGAAAGTCGTCCTACGCAAAATCCCATGGAATTAAGTCCGCTTCGAAAAGATCTTAAGGCTTTTCTTCACGAGCACAACATAGAAGCAAAATGGAAAAAAGCACAAACCTTTTTCGAAAAAAATATCCGTCATCCTTCGCTTCATGTTGAACTTCTCGAACCTCGGTGGCGCGGAATTTACTCGTTCCGGCTCGATAAGAAATATCGAGCGCTCTTTTTTCTTTCCAACAGGAAGGCTGAAGTATTTAAGATTACAAAACATTACAAGAAGTCTTAGTTTTTAACGTACAATCCCTCCTCTGAATCCCCCACCCTTCGACTATGCTCAGGGTGAGAAATTCGGTGGAAGTGGGGAGGGTCAAACGATTGCCCGTCTGCCCCTCCCCTAAAACCCTATATAAGAGAGCCAGAAAGAATTTCTGCCGATCGGATCTCTGTTGTCGCCCCCGTCGGCTGGGGGCTTAGAACTCACGAGGAAGCAATCCTCACGAGTTCTTGTACGAGCTCCTTCGTGAGCTCGCCCGTAATCTCTGGGGGATTCGCCCCCAGCAGTTCCGCCGCCAGTTCGGCGGCGGAAATCTCGACAATCTGCTCCTCGGACACTATCCTGTCCGGGTAGCCCGACCTGTGTACAATATAGAATTTCATCTCCGGGCCCCCTATTTAAAATTCCGCTCCTCTGCCTCCGGAACGGTAATGAAATTACGCTATTCGTAAACTCATTACCGTCCCGGAGTGATTTCAAAGTACTACACCTCCTTATACTCTCTTCTCTTTTCTCTCTGTTTTCAGAGAGAAGGCCCACTCCGCGTACTGCTTCGAGGGCCAAGGACGGAGGATGATTGTATAAGATGTAGGTGAGGCCAATAATGTATTATTTAATGCCTACCCATCTTATAATTTACCCCTCGTAGCTCCGTAAGGAGCGTAGTGGGGCTCTCTCCTCCCTCCTTGTCCCTGAACAAAATAACGGTTGGGAAATCTTTTCTCGGGTGCTGCATTTCCCAGAGAAGAGATTTCTCAACCGTCTTGTTGCTCTTTTTTTCGACTTGAGCTTGTCGTCTCTTCTCTATTATTTGATTCAAAGTACTCTCTTATTAAACTCTCTTATTATTCGATACCACCATTATACCACCTTTAATAAAGTTTGTCAATAGCTGGGAGGAATTTTAATGTTATCGGCAATCTAAAAATGGCTCGTATAAGCCATTTTTAGATTCACGACTACTTACTTTGGCTCTATGGAGCCAAACGGGACGCCCCTAGCGCTCTAGTAAGCATCGGGAGGTATTTCGTAGTAGTTGATTATATACTCCGCGATCTTAGAAAACAACGGGGCGACGGAGTCGGACGCGAAATTGAAGCCTTGGGGATTATCCACTTTTATGAGCGCGAGGAACTTAGGATTATAGGCAGGCGCGTATCCGACGAATGAATGTATCGTTTTATCTTCTTGATACCCCCTGCCGTCTTCTTTGGGCACTTGGGCTGTGCCGGTTTTTCCGGCCACCTTATATCCCTTCACTTTTGCTTTCTTGCTATAACCATTATCCACAACACTCACAAGCATAGAAGTAATTTGGGCCGCGGTCTTGCTGGATATCGGACTTCCCAATATCTCCGTCGAACCTTGCCTTACATGGGGCTTCACCATCTTGCCGCCATTGGCAAACGCGGAAAACGCGGTGACAAGCTGAATGGGCGTAACCGCGATACCTTGGCCGAATGAAGCGGTCGCGAAATTTATATCCCGCGATGTTTTTAATAAATTCACGACGTCTCCCGCAACCTCGCCCTGCAAATCAATGCCGGTTCTTTCGCCGAAACCAAATTGTTTTATGTAATCGCGAAATTTGTCATGTCCAATCGCGCTTTCCATAAAAACGGCGCCGGTGTTTATGGAAAGATCCAAAACACTTGTCATATTTTGCGCGCCGTATTTTTTCTCATTGGCGTTGCGTATTGTGTAGGCGCCGATCTTCACATATCCCTTGTCTTCATACTCCGTATTCGGGCTTACCGCGCCCTCATTAAGAGCCGCGGCCGCGGTGAACGGCTTAAATATGGAACCGGGCTCAAATATCTTTTGAACGACATCGTTAAGAAAAATATCGATGTTGTCAACTTCAGAATAATTATTTGGATCAAACGAATTTACCGCCGCAAGGGCCAACACCTCGCCATTTTTTGGATCAATAATTATCGCGGATGCTCCCTCTGCGGATAATTTATCTTTTGCATCTTTTAAAATCCGCTCCAGCATAAACTGGATGTTATAATCCATTGAAAGAATCAGGTCTTTTCCGCCGCCCCGAAGCGCCTCATCATAAAACCCCTCCACGCCATATTGCCCAACTCGTTCATTTCCCCTATACCCGACAAAGCCCAAAGCGTGAGCCGCTAAATCCCCTTGCGGGTAATGACGCAGATTTTCATCTTTTACATAAATCCCCTTGAGTTCAAGCGCTTTTATTGCATCAACTTTGCCATTTTCAATTTTACGCGCAATCGGCTCATAGGGGTCGTCTTTATCACTGATTCTTTGATATATATTTTTTTCGCCAAGAGCGCGCGCCTCTTCTTCGTACAAAATAGAGGCAATCGCGGATGCGGCAAGTGTTGGATCGTCTATTTCTTTCGGCACCGCGTAGAGCAGCGGCCAATCCTTGTTTGTCGCGGCAAGATACAGACCGGCCTCTGCTCCGCCTGCCAAAGCGCTGAACTTGTCCTGAAAAAAAATATTGCCTCGGGGAGGTGTGTACTCTGCGTAGTCAACATACTGGCCTCTGGCTAGCGCGCTATAATAGCCGTTTTTTACAATCTGAATATAAAATATGCGGACCGTGATTCCAAGGCCCGCTATTAATACAAGGAAAAAAGCAAAATATATTCGCCAATGTTTCACCTTATCATTTTATCATTTTAGTTGCCCGCTACAAGCGGAGAACGCGACTGAACCGCAATATACGATACATGTCCTACCGCTTCTAAATCAAGCGCGCGGCTTAAATTGCCCAGATTCTCGAGAGATTGAACTTCGTATGCTAAATTTCTAAGATTCTCATTCTTGCTTTTAAGCTCACTGGCGTATCGCGCTGTTTTCTCCAGCGCAAATTGTTCTTTAAGTATGCTATTCACGCCAAAAAGATAGAAGCCAAGCAAGACAAATATTGAACAAAGTAAAACGATATGCAAAACACCTATTTTTGTTTTCTTTTTTTCCCCCATATTTTTTAAATTTTCTCTGCTATGCGCAGCTTGGCGCTTCTTGCCCGGGGATTTCCCCTTACTTCCTCGGGCAACGGCACAACGGGTTTCTTCGTAATGATTTTTAAAACCCCGCTAGGTGATCTTTTACCCTCCGAAGCTTTACGCGAAGGAGGGCCTCCTTCATATTCCTTAAAAATAGTCTTTACTCTCCTGTCTTCAAGCGAATGAAATGATACTGCCGCGATTCGCCCGCGGGAAGACAGAAGATTAATAGCTTCGTTTATGCCTTTTTCTAAATTTTCTAATTCGCTGTTTACCGCTATGCGCAATGCCTGAAACGTACGCGTCGCAGAATGAATTTTTCCTCTCCCGCGAGGCACTGCCCTTAAGATAATTGCCGCAAGCTGATCGGTTGTCATAATACGGCCCCTCTTCCGCGACATCACTATTGCCCTCGCGATGCGGCGGGCATATCTCTCTTCTCCAAACTCGTAAATTACGCGCCTTATACTTTCTTCCGGCCAGGAATTTAGAATGGCGGCCGCGGTTTCGGTATCTCTGGTCCTGTCAAACCTCATATCGAGCGGTTCAATATTTTGAAAAGAAAATCCTGCTCCGCTCTCTTCCAACTGCCAAGACGACATGCCGAAATCAAATAATATGCCTTGAACCTGCGCGAATTTGTATCCTTTTGCTATATCGGCGAGGTCCGAAAAATTTCCGTGATGAACAATAAATCTATCACTCATACCCATAACGCGGACTCGCTCGCGCAAACGCTCTACCATATCAGCGTCCCTGTCTATCCCAAGCACCTTGCCGTTTGGCGCTATGAGCTTGTGGATCGCGAACGCGTGTCCGCCTTCCCCGATGGTGCAGTCTATAAAATTATCATTTGGCTTTGGATCCAGATACTCCAAAATTTCATTTAGAAGAACAGGAATATGCATGGTTAAACTCCCAATTCCCCCAAGCGCTCCGCCATATTTCCTATTTCCTTTTCGCTGCGTAATTTGTAGGATCGCCACAATACTTCATCCCAAACTTCCAGGCGATTAAACACGCCGGTGATTATTACTTGCTTTTTTAATGACGCGTATTTTTTTAGATAATCAGGCACAAGGATTCTTCCCAAGCCATCTATGTAAACATCCATGGCGCCGGCAAGCATAAGCCGTATAAAACCCCTGGCGTCGCTCTGCCCCAATGGAAGAGTTCCCAATTTCTGAGCAAGGGCGCTCCATTCCTTCGCGGGAAAAACAAAAAGGCAATTATCAAGACCGCGTGTTATAACCGCGTTTTTACCAAGTTCTTTTCGGAATTTTGAAGGAATCGCAAGTCGCCGTTTTTCATCAATTGTATGCGAGTATTCGCCAATAAACATGCCCCTTGTCTCCTCCCATAATTATCCACATAATAGTATCTACTTACCATTTTATCCCACAACAAATATCCTGTCAACTACAAGTTATCCACAGGGCACCAGAGTCCCGCAAAGCGGGACACGGTGCCCTGTAGCCCTGAATCGTATCGCGTAAGCGATTCTGGTTTAGGGCACAGGGCACCAGAGTCCCGCAAAGCGGGACACGGTGCCCTGTAGCCCTGAATCG
>CAYJWU010000009.1:0-13317 GCA_964374025.1 uncultured Candidatus Saccharibacteria bacterium | reverse complement strand
CCTGTAGCCCTGAATCGTATCGCGTAAGCGATTCTGGTTTAGGGCACAGGGCACCGAAGTTTCGCGAAATAAAAAAACCGCGCTCACTGAGAAGCGCAATATGTATGGTGGGCGCATCTGGATTCGAACCAGAGACCTTTGCAATGTGAATGCAACGCTCTAGCCAACTGAGCTATGCGCCCTACACTCCCAGTTTATTTATGAGAATTTCATTTGGGCGCTCCAAAATATCCAGCAGAAATCTATCCAGCATCTTCCATCGATAGGAAAATTCATCCGAAGTAAGAAGACTGTAGTGTATCTCGCATCCTGCTTCGGCTTCGAGCTGCCTCATAAAATTCTGGAAGCGTTTTTCGGAAATATAGTCCCCCACGATCAAAATATCCGTGCGGGAAAGTTCTCTGTCCGGCTTCATAAAAATACCGGACAGCGCGACCAATTTTATCCGGCCGAGTCCCTTTATCCGTTTTAAAATACGGGATTTCGAAGCAGGGGAGGATTTTAAAACGAGTCCGCGCAACTCATCGAAAAACATAAACGAGGAATTGATGAAATAAGTTTTCGCTGACTTTGAAGCAGTTTTGTCTTTTGGGAGTTTAGCGACTTTCCGAGAGTAAGATTTTAGAACCCCTGCTTTGCGGAGTTTCTCCAGAGTATTTTCCGCGGTCCTTGCGTCAAGCTGAGCCCGCTCCTTCGCGTCGTGAATTGTAAATTTGGATTTTTGATTGCGCAAAAAAAGCTTAAGCAACCTTACCTTTGGATGAGACTCAAAAAGTTGTTCCAGAATCTGATCAGACATATCTTCATATCAGTATACCCTCACGCGCATAGAAAGGTCAAGTTATCTTAATTCCACTTTTGCGCCGGCTTCCTCAAGCTTCTTTTTCATCGCCTCTGCCTCTTCCTTTGCCACATTTTCTTTGACAACTTTTGGCGCTGATTCTACCAAATCCTTTGCCTCTTTTAGGCCGAGTTCAGTTACCGCGCGCACGGCCTTAATTACCCCGATTTTGTTGGAGCCGGCCTCTTTGAGCTCCACCGTAAAAGATGACTTCTCCTCGGCAGCTCCGACGCCCTGCTCCGCAGGGGTCGGAGTCCCGACTGCGCCTGCGGCGTACGTTTGGACCGCGGAGACGCCAAACTTTTTCTCGAGAACCTTCACGAGTTCAGCAAGATCGAGCACACTCATTTGCTCAATCTCGCCTACAAGTTTTGCAAACTTCTTGGGTACTTCTACTTTTTCCTCGCCCAAACCTTCGGATTGTGGCGGGCCAGCCTGCTTGTCTCGCGAAGCGAGACTTGCGGCGGGTTCTATTGTATCTTTTTCCTCTGCCATAATTTTAGTTACTAATTATAATTATTATTTTTGACTTAAAGCGTTTAGCACCTGCACCAACCCCCTCATATTGCCCGAAAGCACACTAACCATGCCGGCCATTGGCGCCTGCATGGATCCCGCCATTTTAGCAAGCAATACTTTACGGGACGGGATGCTTGCAAGGGCCGCCACTTTCTCGGGCCCGACAAATATTTTTTCTCCGCCAGAGGCGGATCCGCCTTCGGCGGAAAAAATTCCGCCAAGAATTTTGAGCTTTTCCAATTCTTTCGCGAATTTACTGATAATTTTCGCGGGGGCTGTCTCGTCTCCGTACCCCAAAACAACTGCGACTTGTCCGGAAAGGGATTTTATGTCAATACTTATATTAAGTTTTTTCAGTACCAAATCCAACAATGTCTTTTTTGCGACTTTGATATCAATGCCCTCTTTGCGAAGCTCTCCTCGTATCTTCTCCAAATTTCCCACATTTATGCCGCTGTAATTCACAAAAACAGCGGACTTGTGTCTTTTCAATTTATCCTCAAGGTCTCTTATGATTTCTTCTTTTTCTGCGCGCGTAATTGCCATGATAATAAAAACCGGCTTCTAGAAAGAAGCCATAGACCTGTCTACCGCAGGTAGACAAAAATTCATCTTGCCTGCATGGGTCTTATTTTTGTTGCCCATGGTCTATGGCTGTTATGTTCCCACTCTACACCCAAACAAAAAACCCGTCAAGAGATGGCGGGCTAGCGAACTTCTTTATCATGGGATCATGGGGCAATTCCTTTCACTTTTACTCTCTGATTCTGAACAGTACGCTCTCTCATAAATTTAAGCCGCTTAGGCCCTATTGTCTCCAAGGCATACGGCAGGCCCAGTTTGTTGAAAGTTCTAAAGCGTCCTATTCTTTCAAGCGCTACGATAATAGCTCCGGAAAAATCAGGATGTCGCCTATCTATCCAATAGCAAGCAACTTTATCCATAAGATGATGAATATTCTGTAAATTTTCTCCAGCGGAGAAAAGCGCAAGATACCATGGATCGGTGCTGTCTCCGGTATTTCTGCTTCTAAACGGCTTGGGCCCCCATTTATGAGACCATGAATTAACAGACAACGTTATGTGGTAGCAAATTACAAACCGCAGAAATCCGGCAAGCAAAAACGCTTTCATGCCTTCCCGAAAACCGTTTAGTAAACTAAATTCATCGCTATTCCATAATCCCGCAAAAAAGAAAACCAGAAACGGCACGATGAATCCGCCTACCATAACAGACGTGTAATACTTTTTCTGCTCCTGCACTATGGGGTCATCTTTAAGACCCCTTGTAAACTGCTTCAGCTCCCATATTTCAGGAGGATATATATAGGCGTACCATATCGATCCGATATGGGCATGAAAAAATGTTTCCCTGGGGGTATGGGGATCCTGCGCCTCTATTTCGGTGCGTTCGTGGTGTATAAGATGATTTCTTCCCCATTTATCGGCATCGTTCTGACGAGCTGTCGAGCCTACTCCCAAAAGCATCCTCGTAAAATTCTTGCCACACTTAAAGGCCCTGTGCGTGGGCAAGCGATGATAGCCAATAGTTATTCCCAGAATTCCCATCCAAAAGAGGATATAAAACGAAAGCCACATCCCCACGGAAAAGGCAGGCAAAGCCATTACAAAGATAACGAACGCGCCGGTTAAACCGCCAAAGTAAAGAAGTATTCCAGCGAATACACCGTCATACCTCAGGGGCATACCCTTCATGTAGTGATTAGGAAACACTGTCCCAAGGATATGCAAACCGGCAAAAAATAGTCCGCCAAACGCGACAAGGATCAGCCAAAAATTCAAAGTATTTTGAAACAACCCCGGTATATGGAATCCTCCCGTTACCATCAAATAAATCGCGAAGGAGGCACCGAGGTGCATCAAGGGATCTGCGATCATTGCGGCAAGGGACCATCTCCGGGTTACGTTTTTGAAGTCTTCTATATTAAGTCTTCCGGTGTACTCCATAGCCCCCTCCTTTCCCGTAACACTCCCAGGGAATTGTTAAGGTGCAATTATGTAATTTCTAACATAAAAAAGCTTCTCTGCATAGAGAGAGAAGCTTAACCACTGCTTGAATCAGGATACAATCGATGATACAGCCGCGCAAACGGCGCAGCAAACATGTGCCAGGGTTCTTGGTGACGGTGCATGACAATCGTCGTTGTATCCAGATTCTTCAATACGTCCTCCGCGACATTCCCAAATTTCATCTCGTGAAGCCAATGATCTCTTGGCGCCGCGAGTAAAACAAGATTGTATTTTCCTGCTCTTTCAATAATATCCGCGGATTTATCCCCTTCGATATCTGCGACATCAAGGAGGTCGGCTCCGCTAAACCCATGCCTGTCGAGTTCTTTTTGGGCCTTGATAATCTTTTCCTGTGAATGTTCTGCCTCCTTTAGGTGAAGAAATTGCACGCGAAATGTGGATCCTACATACTCTCTAAGGGCATGAATCGTATCAAATAGTAATCTTCCGTGGGGACTCGCTATATAGGGAACGAAACACCGATCCAAGGGCCTTCCCTCTCTTGATCCCGATCCAATCTTTACAACCATAAGATTGCAGCGTGTCTGGCGCAGCAGCCGCGTGAGAATTGCCCAGCCAAATCCCCTTCTCAAAAATTCAATCTGCTCAAAAGGAAGAATAAGCACATCGGCATCTATCTTTTCCACAAGGCCCCGAATAATCTGCACGTATCCAAAACTTTCCATCCGGTCAAAAGACGGCGGAGAAGCGGACACAGCGGCCGAAGCAAACCGAAGGCTTACTTTTTCGGGATATTCTTTGTACGCGCTAACAAGCGCGTCGCAAACCTCTACCCCATACTCCATCATTGCTGATTTTTGACTATCCGCGGCATCAAACTCCTTAAACGAAGAGACTCCTTTGGGCAGTTCTTGCAACAAACAGAAATACATAGCGGTATTGTACTTCCTTGCTATCGCGTGAGTAATTTCTAACAATGCCTTCCAGTTCGTCCCTTTCATTATGGGACAAAAAACTTTCGCGTAGGTCTGACTTCCAAATGGATGATATTCTTCGTGGATAACCGCGCTATCAATCTCTTCCTCGATATTTTTCTTCGCGAAGAGGAACCAGACAAGCACTCCGATGAAAAACCAGACGACGAAAATTGTAACCCCCCAAGCGCTTACAGAAAAAAGCGGTATCGCAACGATGACGTATCCCGCCATAGCCCCAAGGTTAAGGAGGGGAAACAAGGGAACTTTGTATGGTCGCGCTATCTCCGGGCGATCTATCCGCAATTTGATAGCAGCGCTGTTGAGCGCCAAAAACAGCAGAATAAACAGAAGATTTGCTACCGCGGCAACGCCCTCCATCGGCAAGGCAATTACCATAAAAATCATGCAGCAAGCCGAGACGACTATCGCAAATACCGGGGAGTTGCGTCTCTCGAGTAAAATTCGGAAGGGATAGGGCAAGCTCTTTGCGTCTCCAAGCGCCTTTGCGGTGTGGCTTGCGGAAAAAATAGTTGAGTTAAGCGCGGCAAGCGACGCGACGAAACCAGCAGCTAAAACCAGCACGACAAGCGTTGAGCCAAACACAAAGAAAGACGCGCTTCGCGCAATGGCTCCTTCTTTCGCTTCAGCAAGCACTGCCCAGCTTATTTGATCAGTGTGAACCCCCGCGATTGCGACGGCCGCAACGAGAACGTAGATCGCGACTATAATCCCGTACGAATAGAAAAGCGCCCTTTTTAAATCCTTCTTTGGATCTTTAAGCTCCTTTACTCCTTGCGCGACGATCTCGGAACCCTGATACGCAAGAGAGAATATTCCCATCGCGGTAATAAGGCCCCAGGGACCTTTCGGCAAAAGATCTGCGAAGTTCTTCCCGGATGCGGGAGCATCCATAAAAATTGTCGCTGCTCCAAGTACCACGTATAGACCAATAACCCCAAGCACCGCGAGAACAAGGTACATGCCAAATCGCCCGCTTTGACTTGTGCCCAGAATATTTACGATACACCAGATGATGATAAAGCCTATAGCTATGCCCATAATCCACGAGTAATTTCCGCCCAAAAGGATGGTGTCGGGAACAATGTATTGAGTTAGGATTGCCACGGCATAATACCCGATATTGAGCGCGTATACGGCGCAAGCCACCATGTGAGCTCCCCAAGACGCCCACCCCGCGATGTGCCCAAAACTAGGCCCAAACGCCGTCTTGATCCACGCGTATCCTCCGCCCGCGTCCGGAATTGCCAACGCGAGCTCGGCATACGTCATCACTGTTGGAAAATTTAAGAGCGCAAGGAGCGCAATCACTAGCAAAAATGAAGGACCGCTGTAACCCACCGCGTATCCCGTCAGTCCGAAGAGTCCGCCGCCGATAAGACTGCCGACTCCGAGCGAAAGTACTGTCACCCACAGCCCAAGGACCGCCTTAAATTCTACGTTTTTCATCGCTTAAACTCTCCTGCCTTCTCTTGTCATTCCGTTCTTCTATTGTAAAAGTGCGTAAAAATATGATACCAAAAACCGCCAAAAAGTCAATGGCAAAGGTTTCGCCCTTGCCCTACCTTAGATACTTCGTCTTATTCGCATTATGCTCCTCTAGCGTCTTTGAAAATATAGTTTCGCCAGAGGGCGCGGAAAGATAGTAAAGAAATTCTGATTCCGAGGGATCCGCGGCCGCCTGAATCGCCCGAAGCCCCGGATTTGCGATCGGGGTCGGCGTAAGGCCGCGATACTTATAAGTATTGTATGGAGAATCTATAAGCTTATCTTCGTTTGTAATCTGGCCCGTCTTTTTGCCCGTAAGATACGCGACAGTGGCGTCCACCTGAAGCGGCATTCCAATTTCCATGCGCTTCCACAAAATTCCCGACACAACGCGCATATCTTCGTATGTCTGGACTTCTCTTTCAAGCAAGGAGGCCATGATGACAACTTCGTATAAATTTTTCCCCCGCGTTTTAATTTTAACGCGCATGGCATCAGATACTTTGGAGTCAAAATTTCCAAGCATTCTTTTTACTATATCGTTAAGGGAAACATTCTCATCAAAAAAATAAGTGTCGGGAAACAGGAAGCCGTCGAGGGTCGCGCGCGAAGGAAGATCTGCCAAAAAAGCAAACCCAAAAATCTCCCTGGCCAAAGGCGCGGTTATTCCAACTGCTTCCTGAAGCTCGCTTTTCTTTATATTTAGCCCGCCCGAGATAAGCGCGTCTTCAATTTGACTTGCGGTGTAGCCCTCCGGTATAGTTATTTTTATCCCCGGATCAAACTTCACTTTTCCCTCCGAAATTATGCCGACAATTTCGGGTATAGTCATTGAAGGAGACAACTCATACTCTCCTGCCTGCAAGGTTTTAGCCGACCCATTACGCCACACATAATAGCTGAAGAATAAATCATTGGATATTATCCCCTCCTGCTCAAGCTTTGCCCCAATGTCTTTCGCGCCCTGGCCCTTTTCAATTCTAAAATCAACGAGTTCTTTATTGGATGGATCCAGAGACCCAAGCGAGCTCACAGTTAAGTACAACAAAAACACAATAGCAATAAAATCTACTGCGGTAAATGTGAGGAGGGAAAATTGGATAAGTTTGCGGAACATATAGTACCATTATAAACAATAACTGCGAAAAATAAAAATCCCCTCCTTACAAAGGAGGGGAAGGGGTGGTCAACCATTCTTTGCGAATAAATTCGCGTTCTATCCACTTGATGACTTCGCGGACTTTCATATCGCCAAACAGCGCCTGCCACGCGTCTTTCCGTTTTTGGAATTTCTTTGTTTGAACCTCTTTTATATCCGGGTTTTTTTCTTTGTCCTTCCAGGGCCCAGAAACCCGGAAACGTACTTCGAAAAACCTTTCGCTCAAAGTACCGTCTTTGTTTGTGTGCTCCCTTATCTTTCTCACAGCTTCATCTGGTCGGAGGTTCCCAACCAGTGTATGCCAGTGCAGATGACCTTCGATACCATTGGGCCATCTATCATCGGGGAGTATATTATTCCCTCCGCTTCCGCCTCGGGACGAAGGTATTATATGATGCGTACCCCCGCGCCTTTTTGATTTTCGGCTCAAGTTAACGCTCCCCCTGCGCTTTTAGTTCTTTTCTGGCCTGTTCTATTTCCCACCGATGAAAATCAGTATAATCCCACGGGTCAATATCTTTTTCGGAAAAACCGAAGTATTCTGGGATGAAACTTAGTATATTGTTATCCTTATCAAGGCCTATTCTAATTATCCAGAATCCAAGCTGAGGCACAAGACCCAGAGTGGTGTGAAAGCTGTCTTCTGACTTCATGCAAGGCAAGAGAAATCCTAAGATGTCCCTATCAAAAAAAGCAATGGCCTGATGCCAGTTGCCGAGCAACATGACTCGCGGGTGGCCCCTACCCTTGCTAATGCGGTTCCTTGCCTTCTTTATATGCATCTCGAGCTTCCTTGAACGCGTATCCCCGGACCCTCCGCGCGGATGCAAGAGGTAAAAGAAAATATCTTTGTAAAGATGCGAGCCGTACTCGCTGCCCAAATATTCGAAATCTCTGCGCTTGCCCGCGACAGCTTCCACGAAATCAAGGCCGCCGTGTGAGACAATCCAGCCGTCGTGGTTGCCGCCTATCCCAACGGTCTTGCCTTTTCTTGCTTTCTCTCCCTCCTTTCGGATGGTGATAGAAGGGTACCTTTTAACCACATAATCGCGAAGTTTGTGGATATCGTTACCCACCATATCTATACTATGGCCCCTGTACCCCACAGAAGGACCACCGTCATAAAGATCTCCTCCGTGGAATACGAGCTCAATGCCTCTCTGCCCGAAAGTATCGTACGCGCGCCGAAGCAACCCAATCTGCTGGTGGTTGCCCGTAAGGTGGGTGTCGCTTACGGCGCCCACTTCGACTTCCTTCACTATATTTATCTCGGTAACTGGGAAAGTTTCGCGGATCTTCTGCTTAATAATTAGTCGTTTTATGTCCGGCGGTACACTTATCGGATACCCAAGCTCCTGAAGATGGGCGATTATTGACTCCACGCTCTTGCGATTTTTTTTGAGGCGCCTCGATACTTCTCCTATCGTAAGCCCAAACTCGGAGGCGGCATGAAGCCACGCGAGAATCTTACTTTCTTCTCCGGCAAGATTATTCGCGTCATGTTCGGGATACGGTTCGAAGTGTTCACTGCCGGAGTAGTCAGCATAGGGATTTAAGTTTATGCCCTCAAACAAAACCTCGGGCTTCCCATTCGCATCAAGCTTATTAAAGTCAATATGAATAATCACCGCTCCTATATCCGGCCTTACCGGCGCCCGCTTGTTGCTCTGGCGGGTCATTTGAGAATGAAGCGATGGAATCATGCATACATACCCCCATCCATCGTTCCAATAGTCTGGCAAAAAACCGTACCTGTGCATTCCCGCGACCAAAAGAACATCGGGGTGAGGATCGTCTAGGGAATTCGCGATTTGCTGTACGCCATATGTCTTGCCATCCGGACCGTTATCGTCATAAGGATTCATGACGCGCATTTTTAGGCCGTGTACTTCAAAAGCTCTTGTCTTGTCTCCCCAATACACAAAGTCTGGCCTTCGCTGACATATATCCTGCACAATACTATAGGCCTGTTTGCCGCGGAAGGTGAGATCCCGGCGGCCCGCGACAAAATATGTCTTTATTTTTTTGCCAGCTTTCGGAAAATGTTTTACTGCGAAATCTCTCTGCTCTTGCGGAGTAAAAAGAAAGGTATCGGGTCGCGTGGAAATGAGAGCTGATCCGCTGTCGGGCTTGCCGACGGTGATATTCCCAGCGCATATAACAAAACTTACTCCGCGACGCTCAAATTCTTTGTACGCGCCATTCAAAAGGGCCATCTGCTCTTGCTTCGCGCCTATACGCGGTTCCGCGATAACCGCTATGCTAAAACGATTCAGAACTTCACTTATATCCGGATGCTTAACCCCGCCATTCTCATTTTCGCCAACAAGGCGAATTACGTTTCTGGCGCCGTCATAGGTTATCCTATATCCGCGCGTTGAAAGCGCGTGGGCTATGCGTATTATTTCCTCGGAGCTTACCTCGAGAGCTTCCGCGAGATCTCCAACGTCGTGCTCATGTTTTTTGGGAAGCAAATCAAGAAGTTTGCGCTCATTTTCTGTAAAATTATTACCGTGACCCGGATTATGCGTTGTCATATCAGCGAACCTCCCGTATGATTGTCAAAGTGCGCCTTTAATTACACCCTACCATATATTCAAAAAAAATTAAAAGCCCCCTTATGGTGGGGGCAGTTGAGCCTGAACTTATGTTGCTCTTGTAAATTCCGGGATTGCCTTTAATTCTTCGGGGTCGTCGGAGGAATCGCGTCTGCGTTTCTTGGATACCTTTAGGGTTCCTTCCCGCAGTGTTATATTTTTCTGGTCCCTCTTGAAGTCGAGATCAATCCTTTGGACTTCGTCTTCTCCCAAAAGCCGCTTGAGAATTACATTGCGACCTGCGGGCATAAGCAGAACTCGCTTCAAGGCCTCAAGGGGCGCCTCATTCGGGGCATTGGTGAATCGGGGGCTAAGGGCGGTATTTATAAACGCCCGCGTTGTCTTTTTGTGCTGCCGCGCAAGCCCGCTAATTCTTCCGGCAAACTCTGGGTAATTCCACATATAGTGCGCGTCCTCTTTTTTGAGATCGACGGGCTCGGCACCATCGCCAAATGGGAAGGCGGCCGGGATTATCATGGTCAGAATAATATCAAACTCACGTTCTTCTTCGGACTTAGAGTCCTGAAGAATATTGACGTGGAGACGTCTCCTTATGTCATGGGTGATTTCCATCCACTCGTCCATGATTCGGTTTATATCATCCGCTGAAACAACGTAATGTCCGTTCGTACTCATCTTGCTCTCCTTGCTCGGGTTAAATCAGTTATGTTGTGGCTGATGCCGCTAAACGGCAAATGTCTTTGTATTTTCGAAGTACCTTGCCCTTACACTATTATACACCATATCTACAAAAAAAGCAAGCCCTTTGCGCCCCGAACCAGAGATTGCTACGCAATCACGATGCGGGGCAGCCCCGAACCGTAAAATGCCCTCGTGGGCATTTTTCTGGTTCGGGGCGGGGGTACCAGGACTCGGACCTGGAAAAGCAGTTTTGGAGACTGCTGTGTTTCCGATTACACCATACCCCCTATTTTTTCCTTGATTCTTTATGCGCTTGATGAGCGCGGCAAAATTTCCCCCTACGGGGGATCTCCCGCAGGGAGACAGAACTTACTTTTTTTTGCTTTCCTTGTGAACTTCGTGCTTGCGGCAAGAGCGACAGAACTTTTTAAGTCCCAGCTTTTTTTCTCCGCCTGAGGCGGATGTTTTTTTATTGCGCGTCGTAAAATGAGTTATATTTTTACACTTTACGCATTCAAGTTTTACTAGGTTGTCTTGTGACATAACGCTTGTATCTTACCCCAAAATAACTAAAAGGTCAAACTGCGAAACGTCTCCGCGTATTTCATTTTTTTATTTTTCGCTTTCCGGGCCTCTTTGCTCGCCCGCGAACGGATGTGCTCTTCCGCTTTCCGCGTATCTTCAATTTGGCTTTTGTGAGACTGCAAAGCTGCAATTTTCTTATCCAATGTCTGTCCGATATCAATGAAAATATTCGGCCTATCGGTACCATAAAACCAAATTCCCTTAATCTTATGGGGCAAAATACCCATCTTTCCAAGTTCGGGAAAATACGCCGGAGAACCGGCGCCGGGGTATATAGCGTCAAATACGGCTTCAGCGCCCATTCTGTGGTCGCGATGACATCGGTAAAAACTCTCAAAATCGCAGCCAGCGGGGTCAAACGCGAACACTAGATCCGGTTTTTCTTCGCGTATGGCTCGTGTTATCTTCGCGCGTACCTTTTGCGTATTTTCGAGTTCCCCATCTGCCTCATTCAAAAAAATAACCTTCTTTACGCCGACAGCTTTCGCGGCCGCTTTTTGCTCTTTTTCGCGAATTGCCGCCATTTGCTTGGCGGTCAGGCGAAAGTGTTCTTCCTTCTGCTTCCCCTTTGAGCCGTCAGTAATTACGCAATAGACAACCTCCTTCCCCTCTTCAGACAGCTTCGCCACAGTTCCCGCGCACCCGAAATCAAGGTCATCCGGATGCGCTGAAAAAACTAGAACTTTTCTTCCGCCAAAGGCGGATCCGCCTCGGGCGGAAAAATCAAATTCCTTTGCCATAATGAGCCCGAGGAGAGAGTCGAACTCTCGTCAAATCCTTACCATGGATTCGTTCTGCCGTTGAACTACTCGGGCCTAAAGGAATGAGGTAATTTATACATACGGATTAATCTGATGGATTATAACTCTTCGATCATTTTACAGATTATATCACGTAATTTTCGGTTATGGAAATGTACCGTTAAAACACCGTATCTACTTTTATTCTTATACGTGCCTACCCCGCCCGTAGGGGTTACAACCACTTTCATAAATTGCGATAGAGAAATGTTAATTTCTCTCTGCCAAAACAGCAAAGCCTCTCGCTCGGACATATCACTAAAAATCTGTAAACCAAACTTTAACTTTTTGTAACGGATGCCACAAATTTTTTCTAGAAACTCGATGAACTTTTTTATCAACCGTGGATCTGTATTACCCAATCTGACACTGTACTTATTCTTCTTATTGCCCTCGCCCCAATAAAGCCCTATCCCTAAACCCAAAAGCTGCGCCTCCTCGAGTGTTCTGGGACTACAAACCATAAATGGATCTCCTCCTGGATTGTACTTTAAATACATAGCATCGGAAATTGATCTCTTGGGAATCCCGTACTTAGTAAGCCAATAGTTAACCTTGTGTTCGGAGCACTTTAAATTTTGAGCAATCACAGATGCGGATAAACCCTCTTTAATATAAAATTTTTCTAGTTTTTTTCTGGGTATCATAATATATTATATACGTCCGATAACAGCCGTTCAAGCGCATAATACACCCATCCCACACTATGGGTCAACTTTATGCAACTGGTAATACAACTCTACCAAATTACCAAACACTACCCATTAAGAAAGTAAAAACTGGCCAGATGCCTGAAAAATTTTCCAACCAGTGCTGGACTAGTCCCGAACCGTGATTGCGAAGTAATCTCTGGTTCGGGGCTGCCCCGCACCGTGATTGCGAAACAATCTCTGGTGCGGGGCGAACTTTCGTATTGGGGTTGTTGGAGAAGTTGCAAAATTATGAAGTGCCGAGTTTTAAGACATAGAAAAAGGCGAGGATTACTCCTCGCCCATTGAAGCAACTAAGTATCCGAGGGATTTAGCATGAGAACACCTCAACTGATACATCTTAGCTTTAGCCTTATCAACCACATCTTGAGTTCTAGGCACGACGAGCATACTTTTGAAGGCAGCCTTCAATCATCGATTGTTCTGCCTCAAACTGGCCGAGCGGGAAATTTTTGGTAACTTCATCCATAAATGCAAGTGCCTGCTCTGCGTCAGGACCGTCAAAGGTATAACCTTTACGCCCGTCTCGCTCGCCAACAGCAAGTGTTACCGATAGGCCCATAAAGTCAATGGCAGCTTGCCACGCCTGAACCCGCTTGTCTTCCGATTGACCATGACTTTGTAGTGCATGTAAAAGAACCTTCCGTGCGATATCTTCTCTCTCCGTCATTTTTTCACCCCTTGTAAAATGAACTTTGAAGTGCAACACTCGTATGATAGAAAGATTTCATATGAGATATACACACTTCAGTAGAACAGACAGGCTTGAGCTTTCCGTCCTACTGAAGAAGGATTAATCCATATTGGACATAGCATGCGCTATGGGAAGAAACCCCCCTTCAGTAAGCAGGAAAATTAAGCGGGATAGTACAAATGGGCGTGCTATGTCAGAATCATACCACATTTATTAAGATAATGCAAGGGAAAAACGCCGTAAATGTCGCTCCAAAATGATAATGTCCTACTATACCAAATTAGAAATGTCCTACT
>CAYJWU010000008.1:0-29917 GCA_964374025.1 uncultured Candidatus Saccharibacteria bacterium | reverse complement strand
CGGCACTATGCTATAATGGAGGCATGAAGTTTGATATTATAGGATCATTTATTATTGGGTTTTTAATAGCGGTGCTTTTTTTGGTGCTCTCATACGCCGCGATAACCCTCTTGATTCCGGATGAGACACCGCCGCCTTATTACTGGACCGCCCTTATCATATTCCCTGCGCTTTCGGCTGTCGGAATTGTTTTGGTCCGCGATCTTAAAAACCGGCTCGCGGGCATCTTTACCCTCGGCTATCAATTTTACAAATTCGTTCTCGTTGGCGTTCTAAATACACTTCTTGATTTAGCGATTCTTAACGGCCTTATCGTGATTACGGGTATCGCAATCGGATGGCACTTCAGTTTATTTAAGGGGACATCTTTCGCAATTGCCGTTGTCAACAGTTATTTCTGGAACAAATTTTGGACATTTAGGAAAACTAAGGGGGGCGGCGCGTCGGAATTCGCCCAATTTCTCGCGGTGAGCCTTGTTGGGCTTGGCGTAAACGTAGGCATCGCTTCCTTGTTTGTTAATGTTATTGGGCCGCAAGGAGGGGTGTCCCCACAGCTTTGGGCAAATGCCGCCGCTATCGCCGCTATTGTATTTTCTACGGTTTGGAATTTTGTCGGATACAAATTAATAGTCTTCAAAAACAAATGATTCTAGGCATACTATTGGGAATACTCGTAAGCGCTGCAGCAATCGGTGCTGTGTATTTTTTGTTCGCGCGCAGGAGATTTGATAAACACGAAACCATGGAAAAGGATTTTGAGGGTTTTGCCGCAAAACTCATGGAGGAAAAGATAAAGAGCTTTATGGATATTGCCTCAATGTCCTTTAAGGAGCGGGAAGAAAAAGTGCACAGGATTTTTGAGCAGATTCAGGGGGAGCTCAAGGCGCATCATGAATATGTGGATTCCCTTGATAAGGAGAGAATAAAAACATACTCGGAGCTGAAACACGGCATTACATCGCAAGCCGAGCTCACGGAGCGCCTGCGCACTTCCACTGAAAAACTAAACAATATTTTGTCCAACAGCCGCTTGCGCGGGCAGTTTGGAGAACGGGTAGCGGAGGATATACTAAAAGCAGGCGGTCTCGTGGAAGGGACCCACTACACAAAAAACAAGGCGCAGGATACGGTAACTACCAGACCCGATTTTACCTTTCTTCTGCCCGACAGCCACAAAATAAATATGGACGTAAAATTTCCGCTTGAAAATTTTTCCCGAATGCTTGAAAGTGCTGGAGGAGAGGACGAAAACTTAAAACGCGCCTTTCTTCGCGACATAAAAGAAAAAATTAAGGAGGTAACGAGCCGCGAGTATATAAACCCCAATGAAAATACGCTGGATTTCGTTATCCTGTTTATCCCAAATGAGCGGATTGCTTCGTATATCCATGAAAATTTTTCCGAAATTTTTGACATGGCTGTCTCAAGCAAAGTGATACTTACCTCGCCATACAACCTAATCAGTTTTGTAAGCATGGTGCAAAGAGCATTTCAGAACTTTTATCAAAAGGAACATATAAGGGACATCTTGCTTCTGATAGGAGACTTTTCCAAACGCTACGATTTATTCAAAAAAAGGTTTGAAGATGTGGGAGACAAAATAAACAGGGCCCGCAATTCGTATGAGGATGTCGCGGAAAAAAGCTTCAAGATGCTGGACGCCACAATCGGAAAGATAGGCAGGCATCAAAAAGGCCTGCCTGCCGAGCAGGCAGGTTTACCCGCCGAAGAGGCGGGATTGCTAAACGAGGATCATACCCCTTTGACGCGGTAAGCATTAGATGCTAGTGTACTGTTATGTTTGCGATAATCAAAACAGGCGGAAAGCAATATATTGTGCGTGCAGGCGACAAAATAAAGGTGGAGAAACTTGATGCCCCAGAGGGCAGCGGCGTTGTTTTTGTTGCGCTCCTTGTTTCGGACAAGGAGACCGTGCTCGGCACGCCGCATGTGAACGGGTACAATATCAAGGCAAAAGTTTTGCGCCACGGAAAAGGCGAAAAAATAATTGTCTATAAGTATAAGCCCAAGAAGCGCTACCACAAAAAGCAAGGCCATAGACAACTTTTTACAGAAGTTGAAATTTTGAGCATAGGTAAGGAGACCGTAACCGCTGCAAAGCCAGAAGGAGAAGTTAAAGTTGCCAAAAAGAGACCATCCCCCAAGAAAAGTACCGCCATCGCCGCCAAAAAGAAAGTTCCGACCGCAACAAATAAAACGGCGAAAAGGAAAGCATCCACGAAGGCAAAATAAAATCGGGTCATTTTTAGGTGACCCGATTCCGCAAAATTCTTGGGATGACAGCTATGATCCGATCTAGGTCGGGTCATTTTAATTGACCCGCCCTAGCTTCTTCTGCCTTGAAGTTCTCCATGAGCCGCCCGGAATTCGCTCGCCAACTTCGCGCCGTTGCGCACACGAAGCATTTCGTTATTCATCTCTCTGTTATCCTTCACGAGCCGGGAATTTTCATTGATTAGGTTGTCTATTTTTTGCGCCTTCTCGAAGTTTTTGTCTGTCAATTCCGCATTGGCGAGCTCCAGTTTCACGTTACTTTCGGTGACGCTCCGCAATTTCTCTCTTAGAGCGTCCACCTCAATCCTAAGGCGCTCTGCTTCGGCCTCGGCATTGTGCCGCTGAACGGATAGATGGTCAAAGACTTCTTTTATGACGCTTACGACCGCATTGCCAAGCGACCTCTCCGGATCAACTTCCCGTTCCACTTCTGCACTTTCCTTTTCTGGACTCTCGGTGACAACGGCTTGTTCATCGCGGAGGAAAAGCTCCTGGTGCATATCCAGCAGATGAATCATGAATTCGTGCGTGCTGCTCGCTCTCACCCCTCGATGAACATCGCCGGGCTCCTTGCAGTAGTAATATCGGCCCGCAACGGCCTCAACAGAATTGCAGTAATCTGTCACGCGAATGCCATGATAGCGTGCGTAATGCTTCGCCGTTACAATACCTGCCGGGCATCCTGGGATTAGGCATGTTTCCCTTCGGAAAACGACGACACGTACCACCGCAAAACCTCCAAATTTCAGGATACCGACAGTGTATCACAATTATATAATTTAGTCAATAGTTTCCGCGGTATACTTATAGTAAACCCTGTTCCCGAGGCGCAGATCAACATATTCCAACTCTCCACGGCGCGTCTTTATTTTTTCGTCAATGACATACTTTAGGTTTGAGAGCTGATACTCCAGCCCATCGTTTTTATTCAAAAGCACCCGCCAGCCCTCCGTAGTCAAAAGTTCATACTCCCCATCCGCTGTAATTACAATTGTTACCGCGGAAAATGGAAAATTACCCCTCAACAATCTTTGCGAATCTTCGGCCAAAACAACCTCTGGCTCACTCAAAACAGCGCTCCCAAGATTCGTTTCCATGTTGCGCATATCTTCTATTGATATAAAGAGCGAGCCGGAACTTTTGGGCGATTCCTCAAAAATTATTCCCTTCTTATCAAAATAAAAACAATCGCTCCCCTTGCACCAAATACCGATTGCTTCACGCTCCTCTATCGCGATATTAAGCGCATCCGTTGTTTTTTCTATTCGAACGCTGCCTATTTTGTGTATTGAGGATAAAATCGAACTCTGCAATTTATCCCTTGACAGAAGAAAGTGATTTTTTGATTTCAGGACCCCGAATTTTTTTGGAGCCAAAACATCATTTATCAGCTTCCGCACCTCCTCCTCGTTCACCGCTTTTAAGCCCGATATATTAACCTCTTTTACCTCAAACCTACCGGAAATAAATAAAAAATAAAAAATCCCCCCTAGAATAATAACCGGGATTAAAAAATAAAAAATCTTTTTACTGACGCGAAAATTAAAATGCCGCGCTCTTTTTCCGGGTCGGCTATAGCGGCCGACAACTACATTATGTTTTGGGCGGGTCATTTTTATTTTATCTTTTTCTTCCCCAAATAACCCTGCAAAACTTTTGGAACCATAACTTCGCCGTCTTTTGTTTGATAATTTTCAATTATCGCTATAAGTATGCGGCCTATAGCAAAAACCGTGTCGTTCAGCATGTGGACATACTTGCGATCCTTTCCAAATTTAATGTCGAGGCGTCGGGCTTGAAAATCCGTAATATTGCTTGCCGAGTGTGTTTCGCGGTATCTTACTTCCGATGGTATCCACGTTTCGATATCAAACTGCTCTGCCTTTGCAAGGCCCATATCGCCGGTTGAAATATGCACCACTCTGTATGGCAATTTCAGCTCCCGCATCATTTTTTCGTTCAGTGAAAGCAAGTATTTATGTTCATCGCGAGATTTATCGGGGTGGCAAAACACGACCATTTCAACTTTATCAAACTGGTGCACCCGTAGAATACCTTTTGTGTCTCTGCCATATGAGCCGGCTTCCCTGCGGAAACAAGTGGAGAAGCCGACGTACCTCCGCGGCAAATCTTCTTCCTTGAATACTTCCCCCGCGTGCATGGGGCCGATTGCCTGCTCCGATGTGCCGACTAAATATAATTTGTCCTTTTCTAAATAATACACATCATCTGCCGCCTCACCGTGCAGAAATCCCATCGCATCCATATATTCGGGCTTAATCAATACGGGCGGCAAAACAGGAATAAATCCTTCCTTTGTTAAAATATCAAAAGCATATCTAACAATCGCAAACTCAAGCTGCGCCAAATCCCCTTTGATATATCCAAAGCGGCTGCCGGAAACTTTTGCCGCTCGCTCAATGTCAATCCAGTCATGCGATTCCGCGAGAGTCATATAGTCCTTGGGTTCAAAAGAAAATTTGCTTCTCGCGCCGACTTCCCGCAGCACAACATTTGCCTTATCGTCCAGGCCGACTGGCGCTTCGGGAAATGGAATATTTGGGACCAGTTTCAATAAGCCATTCAGCTCATCCTCAATTTTTTCCAAAGATGCTTCGGTGTCCTGAAGATTTTCCTTGACGTCGCGCATCTTGTAAATCACCTCCTCTCTTACCTCCGCGTCCTTCTCAACGCTTATCGCGCGCGATGCTTTATTCTGCTCCGCGCGCAGAAGTTCTACAACCTGCAGGGTATCACGCCCCTTTTTATCCAATTCCAAAATGCGGTCAATATCCACCTCCATAAACTTTTTCTTCACAGCGCCCTTTACAACCTCCGGATTTTCGCGAATGAATTTAATATCAAGCATACTTATAATTTACCATAAATAAAAAGATCTCGCTACGCGAGATCTTTGTGCTTTGCTTGGCTATTGCTGAAGATATGCTCGAGCCCTATCCTTATGTATGGTATGGGTTCGAAGAAATTTGCCAGAGGCACATACCCCAAAATATCCGCAGCGGCGCGCTCGCCTTCATCAGAGAGAGGAAGTTCGCACAGAATTTCAATCATGGGAGTTTCCTCGTCAATCGCTTTAAAGCCCGCGACTTGGATGTATTTATAAGCAACGTCATAAGGCACCCCTGCCTCCATTAACGCGGTCTGCACTCTTTGGCCTGCCCAGACGCCCTGCGTATTTGCAAGATTCCGAAGCATTTTCTTGGGGAAAACCTCCATGCGTTCAATGCAAAGCGCCATGCGCACCACGGCGTAATGCGCCAAGCTTGTGGCATCGGGAAAAGTATGCCGCTCCACAATGGATTGGGAAATATCTCTACTTTCGGGAGTCGCGATGCTCTCCATTTGCGCAAGCAGGAGTCCGCGAATCAATCTTGGCAATCCCTCAAGGCGCTCCATCAGGATTGGATTCCTCTTCCATGCCATAGAGCTCGATCCACGCTGGTTCGGTTTTCGCCATTCACGCAATTCGCCGACATCAGATCGCATCATCTCCCAAAAAGTTCTCGCCATCTGCTCAATTGTACCTGCAAGAATCGCAAGCGCCGCTACAACCGCCGCATGCCTGTCTCTCTGAAGAATTTGAGTCTCGGCTTTAGCCGGCTTTAGTCCCATATACGAAAGCGCCTTTTCTTCCATTGCGGGATTGATCTCGCCGTACATACCGACCGGGCCCGACATTTTTCCTTCGCTCAATTCGTGGTCCAGGACAAATTCCAGCCGCTCAATACTTCGACGGATTGCCTCCGCGTATACCATCAACAAATGCCCGAAGGTTGTCGGCTCCGCGTACTGTCCGTGCGTGCGCCCTATCATTAGAGTCCACTTGTGCTCAAGCGCCTTTTGGCGCAACTTGCCTTCAAGGTTGGCCGCCTCGCCGGCTATGAGCATAACAGCCGCGCGCAACATCAGCACAAGCGCGGGGTCCTCTGTGTCATAGGAAGTGATGCGCTTGTGATATTCGCTTGCCCACTCCCCCATTTGCTCTTGTATCGCGACCACGAAAGCATTCATATCCTGGTCATACTCTTCCTCAAGCTCTTTTACGCGCTTTAATATAGCGCTTGTGACTTTCACCGATTCCGCGGATTTAAGAGCTTCTTTGGGAACCTCGCCAAACGCAACTCTAGCTTTCAGCCACGCGCATTCCGTATTGTGCCAAAACTGAAATTTGGTCTGCGGATGCCAAAGCTCTTTCATCGGCTTCAGCGTATAACGATCCAGCATAAAAACCTCCTTTTGTTGTTAACGTTCTTAGTCAAACTCCATCGCAAGCTTGTGCCATGTGCCGAATTCGCACATCGCAGAACCATTTCTACCATAAGAATGCTCCGAAGGCAAATCCCCTTTCAGTAACTCCACCGCCTCCACAAACATTTTGCGTATTCTTTCTATATTTATCTCTATCTTTATTGGTTTTACTTCAAAATCCACGGCTCCGTTTTCTTTTACAACCTTCGGGTAATAATAAACAAGATACCCATGATCCCCCGCTTTGTAACCGTTTTCAGAAAACAAGAGCGCGTAAGCGTCTAATTGATGCTGATAATAAACTTCGCTTGCTCCTTCTTGCGGTGGAAACCCCCTGGTCTTATAGTCTAGCGGCATATAATATGTCTTATTTATAAGACAATCGTCAATGGCGCCGAAAAGTACGGCATCCCGCTCTTTGTCATAATACTCAAGTCCTGACCTCCAGTTGCGCCATTTATTAAGCAGTGCCATATCATCCATCAAAACTCCGTCAATCTTTCCCGTAAGCTCCGGCGGCAAAGACCCCCTATATTTATCAAAGTATTTTTTAATTACAATATCCATGCCCCCGGGAAGCGATGGGAAAATACCCCGCGGCCGCGCAACCTTCTCATTCAATTGCAGCCAAAAACATCTAGGGCATTCTTTGTACAAGCTTAGTGTTGATGGTGATAAACGGATCATAGTTTGTAAATCATATCTTTTCTCTCGACGATGACTTCCCATCTATTTCTCTTTGCCGCCTCGTAAAGTTTTCTGTTTGGGTTAAACGCAATCGCGCGCGAGACCATTTTGAGCATGGGAATATCCGACTCCGAATCCCCCACGCCGACAGACCCCTTGAGCGTAAGATTTTCTTTAGCTACCGCCCTCGCAAGCACTTTATCCTTCCGCTTCATAAAATCTTCATGCTCCACGATACCTGTAAAAATCTCCTTATCGTCTATTTCGTACATCATAGCATATACTTTTTGAAATCCCCATTCCCTGCAAAACGGCTCCACGACATGATACGGCGAGTGGGAAATTGCAAGTAAAAAATGTGTTTTTTTCAATTTCATAATAAGATCTCTTGTATATGTATAAACTCTATTTTTGTGAAAAAGCATCAGCCGCTCCGCAATTTCCATGGCATCGCACAGCCGCACGCCCCTGATATTTCTAACATACGCCTCAACAACTTTTCCGATATAGTCGCCGTATGAGCCCCTGCGATCCAGCCACTTCTGGTACTCTTCGCTATAAATAGATCGCACTCTCTCGGATAACAAACCCTCTTCAACCATCCTCTCTACAAGCTCAATCAAAAGCGACGAGCGAAAAATTGTCCCGTCTATGTCAAACACCGCGAGTTTTTGCTTACGGTTCATCTTTGTATTATAAAATAAAATCGGGCCATTGCAAATGACCCGATTGTGACTATATTTTTCTCGCCATACATACTTCGAAAAACTTCTCCGTGCGCTTGCGTATTTCTTCTTTGTCCGGCAAAGCATCTATGAAATCTTGGGGAATTGCTTTCGTTCCATACAGCGCGCCGACAAGCGAGCCCACTATGCTTGCGTTGGTGTCTGTGTCGCCGCCGGCGTTTACTGCTTCAAATACCGCGTCAAAGGGATTGGGATTATCCGGATTGCACAATACGGTTTTTGCAAAAATCGCGTACGAAAGCCCGAAGGAACAAGGCGCGTAAGAAGTTCCGCCGCCTAATAGACACGCGATATCCCCGGGCGTCTTTTGGCGAAGATCCCCCCTGCGGCCATAATATATGAAGTCAGCAATGCTGATGAATCGAGGTTCATAAATCATCACTTCCAAAATCTCTCTTCCTTCACCTTCCACCCCTTTGGCAAAAGGCGCGCTTTTACATCTTCTATCATCCCGGGGTGACCGCAGACGTAGATAAGAGAATCTTCCATAGATAGATTCCAGCAATCCAAATGTTTCTCGACAATGAGATTTACCCTTTCACAAGATCCATACCACAATCTATTTCTTTCCTCTCGCGGTCTAGAAACAGTCGGCACATAAATTAAAGCGATTTCGCTTGGGCGGTAAATTATTACACGGCAAAGCTCTCGATAATACGCAAATTCATCATAGTAGCTCGCGCCATGAAGCACAAAAAATCTATGGCCAGACATTCCTCTGTGCAGGTAATCCCTAATTATGCTGACAAAGGGAACAACTCCGGTAACAGTAGCTATCATCACGTGATTTTTGTAGTGCGGCTCAAAGGTGAAGACGCCCTTTGGCTTGGGAAGCAAATTGACACTATCCCCTATTCTAAGCCTGTGAAGAAGAGGCGTCAGCTCCCCGTCGGGAACTAATTCCACGAAAAGCTCGAGGTGCTCCTCGTGCGGCGCGGAAACTATGGAATATGCCCTAAGCAAACGCTTGCCGCGCGAATCGAGCATAAAATTGCCTTCCTCATCAGAGAGTCCTATTGTGCAGTACTGTCCGGGTTTGAAGCTAAATTTTTCTTTCGTCTTCGGCTCAAGCCACAGGATAAATAGATCGCCGGTCAAATCTTTTCGCCCCACCACGTGAGCTGTGAGAACCTTGTCCATATCCCACCTCCTATTCACTATTCAAGGAACGTAAAACCATAATATCACAAACAAACAAATTTGCCCAAACTTTTAAACTCATATATTATGGAATGCAAAGATGTTCATTGAAAAAGGAGGCAAAATGCCCAAGAACCGAATTCGTTCATTGCTCCTGCGCATTACTATAGCGGCAACACTTGCTCTTGTATTACTGTACGCGGCCGTAATTATATACGCCAAACAGACCGACAGCAACAAACTCTTATACTCCCTGCCGTTGCTCGGACCCAGTTTGCGCGCCGAGGATGTTCGGAGCGAAGCGCAAAAAATCAAGGAGTTGGCGTGGGAAGAGGAAGATGTCAAATTGCCTCATAAAAACTACTCCGAATGGATCGCGGATGTTTTGGATCCCGAAACGCCCCTTACTTCTCTAGAATGGAAGGAACTTTTGTGGAAAAAGGGAGACGCAACAAAAAAGCGGGACGCGAGGGTTATATTGCGTTACTCCGGCGAAATAGCAATTGGCGATCTGCCAAACTATATCCGCGACAATGAATATGAAATGAACAACACCAGGCGTCAAGTTGATTATTCCATACTCCATGAGAAAGGTCCCGAGCGCCGGGAGCTCGATTTGCCCACAATCCTGATTTTTGATTCAAAAGGCGAAATTTATCTTTCGCAAAGAAATAAATTCCTGGAGTGGCTCTTACAAAATCCTCAAAGCACAGTTATCATAATTCTCGCATTTTTAATGCTCATGTCATTCCGCAAACAAATAGGTATGTTTCTAGATTCATACAGTAGCAAATTTACGTTCGTTAAATACAAGCCCCCAAAGAAGGGCGCAAAAACCAAAGAAGATATCGGTGGTCTCCCATACGTTCAGGAGGAGCTGGAAAGCTTTATAACGGTTGCATCGTACCCCAACATTATACGAGAGTTTGGGGGGCGGCTTCTCCCGGGCGTGCTTCTAAGCGGCCCGACCGGAACTGGAAAAAGCTTAACCGCAACCGTTCTTGCAAATATCGCTTATGACCATGGGTTCACTGTGTACGAGGTAGCGAGCGGAAGATTGCTGGACTTTTCTCCCGCTTCCGCCCCGCACAAAATCAAACACGGATTCGGCCGCGCAAGAAGAGACAAAAAGGCCATGATTATTTTTGACGAAGCGGAGGCGTTCGCGCGCACTCGCGGAAAAACACAAAGCGGCAACGAGGAGGAAAAAGGCGACGCGCTGGTCCAGCTTCTTACCGAAATTGAGGGCGTGGCAAACTCAAGCTCTGGCTCGATAGTAGTTGTGCTCATAAGCAACAGGCCGGATCTTATAGATGAAGCTCTCCTGCGCGCGGGAAGAGTAGAGCTACACCTGCAGTTTAATGCTCCTCAAACCAAAGACGCGCGAAAAGAGATACTTATGATACTGGCAAGGCACAATAAACGTTTCCCTGCCGGGAAAAAAGAGGAATGGCTGGATGAAATAGCCGGAAAAACAGAGGGCTTTACGGGGGCCGACTTACGACGGCTTCTCGAGACTGCCGGAAAAATAGCAGGCACCCCTTATGCCAATCAATGTAAAAAGCTCCGTATGCCAGACAATCCAAGGAGTATTCCGGCTACAGCCTATCTCGAATTAGACCACCTAACGAAAGCAAAAAACGCCGTTGCTCGTCAAATTGAGGAAAAAGGCAATAAAAACAAAACCGTCTAAAAACGGTTTTTTATTCGCTATGTCATGTCAATTTTCAATATTATACACAAAAATTGAAAAACCGATTTTTTTTACGGGCGTATATTTGTCAAGCCACGCGTATGAAGCCCAAGGGTACGCGCGGGATGTCTGCAAAAATGTAGCGGATACCGCAAGCCACCCGGTAGTTTCGCCATTATCGGCATGCCAAATTTCTGCTTTGTCCCCCAAATAATATTTCACATCTCCTCCACCAAAATAGTCCACTTTTATGTGGTCTATATTTTTTTCCGCAACAAATTTTTTAAGGCGGCGGAGATCTTGCCCCCAGTCCAAGTTGGAATCTACTACATACTTATAGCCATTGGCAGGTCCGCCGGCGAATTCGTTGAAATAAGCGATATAGTGAGGATAAACTCCTATGGATGAGGCAATGTACCAGAACACTAAGACAGCAATAGAAATAATTTTAACCACCCCCACGCCCCTCCTTCGTAAGGAGGGGAATATGGAAACACCCCTCTCCTTACGAAGGAGAGGGGATGGGGGTGAGGTAGTAATCCATCTTTTGAGCTGTCCGGCTATCAATAGATACAAGAACGGAAAGGTTGGCAGAACATGCCGCACGCCGATATTTAAGTTTCCGGTAATGCTTATGACCCAATAGAAAACTACAAAAAGTAGCATCGCGATTTCTTCAAAGTTATCGCGCATACAATTTACGAATTTACCGTTACGCGGAGGGCCGAGCATTCGTTTGGAAAAAAGAATTAAGCTTAAGCCCATAAGTATCAAGAGCGCCGCGGGTTCTTTCAGCAAAAACACTACCGGGAAATAATACAGCCAAGCTTGGTTTGATACTTCGCCAAGGAAATACGTAGTGTTGCCGCCGGCAACGCGCATAAATACCATGGAAACGCCAAGGCCGTATTGCGCGTAAGCGCGAAGTATTGGTTTATCCGTCATCCACACAAGCGCGTCGGTGAAAGCTGGGAATTTATTATCTTGGAGAATATGCCGAATATCCGCGGCTTGTTTCTCCGGAGAATAATTTTGGACATGGAATTGATAGACTGGGAGTATTATGAGCGCGGTGATGGCGAGTACTGCGAAGAAACGAAGCCCCCAAGCTCCAACGCGGGAAGCTTTGCTTCCCGCGTTAATAATTATCCATAAGACAGTAATCGCGGGCAAAAATCCAAGCAGTAATACTAAAGAGAATTTGAGAAGCTGGGCAATCGCGAAGGCAATGCCAGCGATAATAAGATTTTTACCCGAAGGGTTTTTGAGAAGTTTTACGTAATAATATATCGCGATAAAAAACGCGAAGGCCGCCGGAACATCCGTTGTAACAAGCCGGCCATGCGCCATTATTGTTGGCGCGAAAGCAAAGAGCGCGAGCGTGAATAGTCCCCATTTTGCGCCGAATAACTCTCTCGCCCACTTGAACACAAACCACCCAAACAGAAGCATAAGGAGTATTGGCCCGATTCTCCCCCAAAGAATTATTTTATCAGGATCGTTTCCGGCGCGATACAGAAACTGCGGCCCCAAATCCCATTGGGCGTTGACCATACTGGACCAAGCGACGTGATCCGTTGGGAAATTGATGTTCTGAAAAAGTAATGGGATAGCCGCAAGATCCTTTAGGAGCGGAGGGTGTTCTGGGTTTAGCCGCATATCCCGAAACTTGAGGTAGCTATAACCCGCGGTAATATGCGGCGACTCGTCCATTGTAACTGAATCTTCGAGTATGGATGTTAAAGCGACCGCGCCCATGATGAGCAGCAGGGAAAGCGCAAGGAGGGTTGAGGTTTTGTGAGATATCATATATACTTCTATAGTAGCACATTGTTAAATCCCGGAGGAGAGGGAGTATGAGATTTCAGGCGATTCTCCGCGATCTTGTCAATAAAAAGACACTCGTTTGGTTTCCCGTGATTCGGGCCGCGTCACACAGGGAGGCGATGCATCTTGCATTGAAACGCTTAAAACGCCGGCGAATTTATAAAAGCGACGCAGACATTCGGGAGTTCGCACGGATATCTGAAATCGAGTCAGAGTTTAACCCGGCAGGATTTGAGTTTGATGTCCTACCCGAAGCGCTAAGGAGATTTTTCATGGATGTTCGAGTTGTCGGAAAAACAGAAGGAGGTGTGAAGATGGAAGAGCTGAAAGAAGGAATGGAAGTACGGATAGTGGACTCCGATGGCAAATTGTTTACGGCAAAAGTGCTTTCCCTTCGCGAGAAGGAAATCGAAGGGGGACTCGTGACAGATGTCGAGTTACACGTTCATGAGCATGGTAAAGAAGGCTGGATCTTCGGTAGATACATCGCCGATGTAGTTAAAGACGACGACGGCACATTAAAAATTTTGAAGTTTCCCGAGGGACTACAAGAAGGACATTGAGGGAGTAAAAGCGGCTGCGGTTGCAGCCAAGAGGGTAAGCAAGACGATGAACATGCGTGCGCCTGCGGCAATAGCGGCGGATGCGGATGCGAAAACGGCAAATGCTCTGGCCCGTGCAAAGATAGTTAGGGGGGGGGGGGGGGTGAGCGAACATGCACGATCTGACAAAGACTGAAATAAAAGTAGGGGATATTCTTATATTTCGCTCCTGCTATAGGGTCTTAGTTTGGCAAGACGACGGCCTTCCGCCCGAACGTTTTGTGAGGGTGGTAAACGTGAACATCGAACGCCTTTGGATAAAGGACGATGTATTTCCAAGACCAGAAGATGTTGCGGAAAAATACATACCAAAATCTGTTTCTACCATTGATGATGAATACAAATTTGAAGTGGATATCCTGCGAGTTCCCAGCGCGGATGACGTTATGCGTGAAATAGAATCCTTTGCGCAAACAATGAGAAATGCAGCCCGCGCAGCAAAGGCCCATGATCAGCAATGCGATCCAGCGAAGTTCGAACAGTGGAGTGAGTACATCTTAAGACTTGCCCAATACTGGAAGCGGCGTGGCAGGCATATCTTGAAAGAAGCACTTACCAGTTAAGGATGCGGCCATTAATACGGCCGCTTTTTTGTTTTTGATTTATTTACATAACACACGATCGTACATTATGTAAATAATGTAAATGCCAATCTACCCCAAGTGTATTTTGGTATTTTGGTATATGCAAATTTTATGTTTTCGGGTACCATAACAATATATGAAAAGTACACTTTTTGCATTGTTCGCGGTAGGCATCTTTTTTATTGGCGCGTTTTTTTATCTTGGGCGCAACGACGGGACGCCCGCGGAGGTATCCCAAGGCGAAAAGAGTAGTGAAGCAAATCAAGACGCGAAATTAAAAGAAGGCGCGATTTCGGCTGTCATCAAAACCGAAAAAGGAGATATTGAGCTTGCGCTTTATCCAAAAGTCGCCCCGAAAACGGTGGATAATTTTGTAAAGCTCGCCAAAGACGGCTTTTACAACGGCATCAAATTTCACCGCGTAATACCCAGTTTCATGATACAGGGAGGTGATCCCCTATCCCGAACTGACAGTCCGGCCGTGGGAACGGGAGGGCCCGGATATACTTTTGAAGATGAAATAAATCCAACATCCCTCGGTCTCTCCGTTGAAGAAATCTCCCAGCTTGAAACGCAGGGATATAATTACAATTACGATCTTGAGTCGTTGCCGGTGGGCGCCGGAACAATTGCAATGGCAAATTCCGGCCCCGCCACAAACGGCTCGCAGTTTTTTATAGTAACCTATAGCCCCCAGCCGCATCTCAACGGCAAGCACACGGTTTTCGGAGAGGTTACCGAGGGCATGACAGTGGTACGGAGCATTGCGCAAAATGACGTAATAACCACGATCCAGATAGGAGGCAAGTAATGAGGGTACTAGTAATCGGTTCGGGCGCTCGGGAACATGCGATTGTATGGAAGTGCGCACGGAGCAAGCTCGTTGACAGATTATTTTGCGCGCCTGCAAATGCCGGCATTGACCAGATTGCCAAGCGCGTGGATATCGCGGCAGATGACATCGAGGGGCTCGTTGCATTTGCAAGGGATTACAAAATAGACCTTACTATTGTGGGCCCAGAACTGCCGCTGACTCTTGGAATTGTTGACAGATTTCAAGACGATGGCCTTCTGATCCTCGGACCCTCCAAAGACGCCGCGCTCATTGAGGGAAGTAAAGTTTTCGCAAAAAATGTGCTTGATTCTTGCGGTCTAAAGCATGCCACCGCGCAATTTGAACTTTTCGCGTTTCCCGATAACGCTAAAAAATACATAGAATGGTATATGGGAAAATTTGGTCTACCGCTCGTCGTCAAGGCGAATGGCCTTGCCGCGGGAAAGGGAGTGGTTGTCGCAAAAACCGTGGAAGAGGGCTTTGCGGCCGTGGACCGGCTCATGATACAGGAAGGCCATCGGCTGATTCTTATCGAAGAATATCTTCTGGGCTGGGAATGTTCCTTTACGGTACTGACAGACGGCCGCAATATCTTGCTCTTTCCGGTATCGCGGGATTACAAACAAGATCTTTACGGAAACAACACTGGCGGAGTGGGCTCCTTTGCTCCCCTAATGCTTAGCCAGAAACTATACCGCGAAATTTATGGCTACATCCATAAAGCGCTCGATGCGTTGCGAGACATGGGCCGGACATACAAAGGGTTTCTGTATCCTGGCATGATCGTAACGAGTACAGGCCCGAAATTTCTTGAGTTCAACTGCCGCCTAGGGGATCCTGAAGCGCAAGTTGTTCTTCCGCTTTTGAAATCCGACTTTGTTGATCTTTGTTATGCAACTGCAAAAGGCGATATGCTTAAGACAAACGAGTATGTGCGCTGGCACGATGGCGCGTTTGTAAATGTTGTACTTTGCACTGAAGGATATCCGGGAGAACCGAAAATAGGGCACAGAATATATGGCCTTGAAAAATGCAAAGGTCTCATATTTCAAGGCGGGACGAGATTGGACGAAAGAGGAAACCTTGTGACCGCAGGCGGCCGCGTACTTTCTATTGTGGGGCATGGGCAAACGCTTGAGGAAGCCAGAGAAAACGCGTATGCCGACGCATCAAACATTTCCTTTAAGAAAAGAGACCCAAGGAAAGGTACGCAATGGCACAGAGATGATATTGCGAGTGGCGCGTAAAATAAAACCCGCCCATTAGTTGGGCGGTCTTTTTATTCTACGGGCATATAAATTATTTCTTCGTCGCCTTTTTGAGCGAAAAATGCTCGGACCAATATACCCGGAAAGGTTTTTTCAAAAAGCGCTTTCGCGTTTTTGAGGTCCATGCCCTGTCTTTCTTGCTCTTGCGCTGGGTTTTTTATGCCATAGGCGCCGCATGTTGCGTGATTGACAAGAATCACCTTTCCAATTTTGTGCAATCTTTGTGATAGAGCCGTCACATCGAATTCGTATTGTCCGTATTTATTCTGCTCTGCGACGCCTTTGGACGCTCCGGGCACTGTAATAAAGTCAAAGGTTGGGATACGGAGTTCGTCCCGGACGAACTTATAAGTTGCCGCGATAAATCTAAAATCCATACAGGTGATAACAAGCGCCTCGCACTCGTGAGCTTCCAGAAGCTCTCTAGGTGTTTCTACCATGTTTGCCATACCTCCTACAGTAATATCGTTGCTTCGTTGTAACTCAACTCAAATATCCCCCCTTTACTCTCAAAGTATTTTCTTTCCTCGCCTTCGTATCTTTCCCCCTTAGCCATCAGTGCGTTGATAACGCCCCCCTTTATGGCTGTCACAATAGGTACGTGATTTGTAAGCACCGTAAACTCGCCTACCTCTCCCGGGATTGTGATTGACTCGACCTTTCCGTCAAATATTTTTTCTTTCAAATTTAGAACCGTTAAATGAATCATTTTACCTCATCTATAGATCCCTTCATATAAAAAGCGTTTTCGTCTACGGCGTCGTGCTTTCCTTCAATTATTTCCTTAAAGCTGCGTACTGTGTCCTGACGCGAGACATATTTTCCGGACGAGCCGGTAAATACCTCTGCCACAAAGAAGGGTTGGGAGAGGAATCTTTGTATCTTTCGCGCGCGGTACACCGTAATTTTATCTTCCTCTGAAAGCTCCTCCATTCCAAGAATCGCTATAATATCCTGCAGATCCTTATAGCGCTGGAGGGTTCTTTGCACTTCGCGTGCGACATAATAGTGCTCTTCGCCAATAATTTTAGGGTCAAGCACGGTGGAAGAAGAATCCAACGGGTCAACGGCCGGGTATATGCCAAGCTCGGTAAGGGCGCGCGAAAGTACGATTGTTGAATCAAGGTGAGAGAAAGTTGTCGCAGGAGCCGGATCTGTGAGGTCGTCCGCAGGCACATAAATCGCCTGTACCGATGTCACAGAACCTTTCTTTGTAGAAGTAATGCGTTCCTGAAGCTCGCCCATCTCTGTAGCAAGTGTCGGCTGATATCCGACTGCCGAAGGCATGCGCCCAAGGAGTGCCGACACTTCTGATCCTGCTTGCGTAAAACGAAAAATATTATCGATGAAAAATAAGACGTCTTTTCCGCTCGTGTCGCGGAAGTGCTCTGCTATTGTAAGGCCAGACAGGGCAACTCGCTGACGTACGCCGGGTACCTCATTCATCTGGCCGAAGACGAGGGATGTTTTTTTAAGAACCCCCGACTCCCTCATCTCGTAATACAAGTCGTTCCCCTCGCGCGTACGTTCCCCCACACCGGCAAACACCGAATATCCTCCGTGCTCTTGGGCAATGTTTCGTATGAGCTCGGTGACGAGCACTGTTTTTCCAACGCCTGCTCCGCCGAATAGGCCGACTTTGCCCCCCTTTGTAATAGGGGCAATAAGGTCAATTACTTTAATTCCTGTTTCGAGTATCTCTGTCTCGGTGGCTTGCTCGCGAAACGCAGGCGCCTCGCGATGTATAGACGCGTATTCTTTCGCGCTCACCTCTCCCCCGCCGTCTATTGCCTCGCCGACAACATTAAACATTCTCCCTAACGCCTCTTCGCCCACGGGCATTTGGATTGACTTGCCCGTTGCGGCTACTTCCGTGCCGCGCATGAGGCCGTCTGTGGAACCCATGGCAACCGCGCGCACTTTGGAAGACCCAAGGTGCTGGGCAACTTCAAGAACAAGGCGCGACTTGTCGTCCTTCCTGATTTCTAACGCCTCATTGATGTTGGGAAGTTTTTCTTCTCTCCCTTCGGGAGATCTTTGAGAAAACTCCACGTCAACTACAGGGCCTATGATTTGTGTAATTTTTGCCATGCTTTAAAATTATTTCAACGCCTCCACTCCCGCCGTTAACTCGGCAATCTCGTTTGTTATCGCGGCTTGGCGGGCCTTATTGTATGACAATGTTAATTCGTCTAATATGTTTTCCGCGCTGTCGGAAGCATTTTTCATCGCGACCATCCTAGCCGAGTGTTCTGAAGCATTTGATTCAAGAATTATATGATAAACATAAATATCCAGCAAGAATGGAATTAGATTTTCGAGAACCGCTTCTGCGCTCGGCTCAAAAATATATTCTTTACTGCCTCCCCCCTCCTTACGAAGGCCCGCTCCGCCCGAGAAGCGAGGCGAGAGGGGGGTTGGGGGGATGGTAGTAATCGGCAAAATTTGCCGTTGTGCCACCCGTTGTTTCAGCGTAGAAATAAATTCCGTGTAAACGGCCATTACTTTATTGAACTCCGAAGTTTTATATTTTTCTTGAATAAATTGCGCGACCGGCTTTACTTCTTCAAGCGTTACATAATCCCCGACTCCTTTGAATGTTTCCAGGATCGGAAGTCCCATTCTTTCAAAATACGACTTGCTCTTTGCGCCAACAAGCGCAAGCTCTACCTCGCAGCCCTCTTTTTTATATTGTTCAAAGAGTTTAGAACTCTCGCGTATTACCGCGCTGTTTAATCCGCCGCACAAACCCTTGTCGGAAGTTACAACGACGGCTAGCAGTTTACCACCACCCCCCTCCGACTTCAGTCGGAGGACCCCTCCTTCGTAAGGAGGGGATACGTCGGGAGTTTCGTTCCCCCCTTCTGCTTCCCCCCTCTCCTTACGAAGGAGAGGGGGGATTGAGGGAGGTGAGGTAGTGGGTCCATCCAGGAAAACATTCCGGATATCCGGCTGTCCCGCCTTAATATGCGTAAGTAGAGATATCGCTTTCTCCGCGTACGGCCGCGACTGAAGCGCCACAAGCTGGGATTTCCGCATTTTTGATCCAGCCACCATCTCCATGGCCTTTGTCACCTGCTTCGTGTTGCTTACTGATTTTTGGCGGCGTTTTATATCGCGTGTGCTAGGCATAAATTTGTAATTACGGTAATTACCGTAATTACTTAATTTCAAATTCCTCAATCGCTTTCTTCAAATTATTCTCTGTTTCCTCATCTAAATCTCTTATCTCTTGCAAACGTACAAATATCTCCGGCTTCATATCCTCAACATATTTCAAAAATCCTTTTTCCCATTCCGCTATTTTTCCAACAGCTAAAGCATCCAAGTATCCGTTGACCGCCGCGTATATTACGGCAACTTCCTTGTACCAAGGCATGGGTGAGTACTGGACTTGTTTCAGAAGTTCGGTCAAGCGCTCGCCTCGCAGAAGCCGTTTTTGCGTTGCTTCATCGAGCTCCGAACCAAATTGCGCAAATACCGCAAGCTCGCGATACTGGGCAAGGTCAAGGCGAAGTTTTCCTGCCACTTTTTTCATCGCCTTTGTCTGCGCCTTGGACCCTACGCGCGACACAGAAAGGCCGACATTGAGCGCGGGGCGCACTCCTTTGAAAAATAAGTCCGGCTCAAGATAAATTTGCCCGTCCGTAATAGAGATCACGTTTGTGGGGATATATCCGGAGATATCGCCGGCTTGGGTCTCAATCACGGGGAGAGCTGTGAGCGAGCCGCCGCCATGTTCTTTGTTCATCTTAGCCGCGCGCTCAAGCAAACGCGAATGCAGATAAAATACATCTCCCGGATACGCTTCGCGGCCCGGCGGGCGGCGCAAGAGCAAAGAAAGCTGGCGATACGCCCAGGCATGCTTTGTCAGGTCATCATAAAAAATAACTGCGTCCTTCCCTTGATCCATAAAGTATTCGCCGATAGCGCATCCGGCAAAGGGCGCTATGTAGAGCAAGGGAGCAGGGTCTGATGCCGAAGCGGATACTACAATTGTGTAATCCATCGCTCCGCTGTTGCGGAGGAGGTCCACAATCTTCGCGGTCTTGGATTCCTTTTGACCGATTGCCACATATATGCAATATGGCCGATTTTCTTCCGGCTCGTTTTTTTGGTTAAGAATGGTGTCAATAATCAGCGCGGTTTTCCCGATTTGGCGGTCGCCGATAATAAGCTCTCTCTGGCCGCGGCCGATGGGGATCATGGAATCAATTGATTTTATTCCGGTGTGAAGCGGCTCGTTTACGGATTCGCGCGTGATGACTCCGGGAGCTACTTTTTCCACGGGGTAGTAAGCAGACGCCGAGATTGCCTTGCCCTCAAGGGATTGGCCGAGGGGGTCTATTACATTGCCGACAAGCTCTTCGCCAACGGGTATTTCGAGCACCCGACCGGTGGTTTTTACGATATCGCCTTCTGAAATATTTCCGTATTCGCCAAGTATAACCACTCCGACTTGATACTCTTCAAGGTTGAACGCTAAACCATAGACAACATTGTCCTCTTTTATCTCTTCGGGATTCTGGCTGTAAGTTTCCGGATATATCGCGACCATCTCCGAGGCAAGTGCCTGGCTTAAACCGGATACTGTGGCGATTCCATCTCCAATTTTAATCACACGTCCAAAATTCTCCTGCACCGCTTCCGGCAGGCCTTGGAGTTCTTTTTTTAGTTTTTCTGCTAAAGGCATTGACATGACTTTTAAATTATGCTAAAAAGGAAGAAATATAGAGGTTGTCCAAGGAGGTAGGTATGACGGCCAGGACTCTGGGTTGCGTTAGCGGTATAGCGGTATGGCTGCTCCTTTTGATCTACATGTCTTTATTGCCGTTCGTGGACGCGGTTACGGCAACTCCGTTAGATAGAAACGGCATCGTTTGGGCAGTAATATGGTTTTTCTTGAGTAAAATAATTGGCATTGCAGCTGGATTTGTCATCGCCCTAATATTTGGTATGCGTATAAAGGGCACGAGGTTTAGTAGCTAAATAATAGCTGCGGTTCAAGGGGCAGAGCAACCTGCCCTCTTTATTTTTCAACAAAACTTTTTACAATCTCTATTTTTTTTCTTAATGTTGCATTATACACTTTATCCTTTTGCGTAAGAGCGATTCCGCCGAGCAACCTAGGATTTTCGGAAAATACAAGCGGTTCGGGGAACATGCGTCCAAGCTGTTTTTTTTGCTTACTGCTCAATTCAGAAGCAGCAGCAATATAGGTCGTTTTTTCGCGCAGTTTTTCCTCCTGTATTTTTTCAAATTCGCGCTGGATGACTGGGGCAAGATGGGCATGCTTGTTGCGGATTAGAATATTTCTGAAATTGCTTAAAATAGTGTCCTGCGCGTCGGCAGGTTTACTTTCAAGAACTTCGTATAGCAATTGGGCGTAATATTTAGGGGTCATACCGCGGGATTTTTTAATGTCTTAATATACTTAATCGCCTCGTCTGACAAAGATGCTTTTTTCTCATCGCTCACCTTTTCGCGCAACAGATGCTCCATTCCTTCAATAGCTAACTTTCCTATTTCCCGCTCCGCTTCCGATAGGCGCTGATTTTTCATCTGGTCCATATCTTTTTCGGCTTTTGCGAATAACGCGTCGCTTTGCGCTTTGGTTAGGGAGAGCATTTCTTTTTGCGCTTCCTCGGCGCGTTTTTTCGCCTCATCTACAATCTTTTGCGCCTCTTGCCTTGTTTTCCGAAGTTCCCGCGCCTGAAGCTCGCGCATTTCTTTAAACTGTTGTTCCGCAAGTACGGATTTTTTCAGCCCCTCTTCGATGGCTTCCCGGCGCTCGCGCAGAAATTTGAGCATGGGCTTATACAGGAACTTTTTCAGGACAAATAGCAGTATAAAAAAATTGACTGCCTGGGCAAGCAATAATTGCCATTTTACTTCAAGATTTTCGAATAGTTCTGCCACTTTACACAAACTTAATCATCAATGCCACAACCAACGCATATATCGCAACGGCTTCCGCAAACGCAATGGCCAAAATCATTGCCATCTGTATTTTTGGCGCGGCTTCGGGATTCCTTGCGATTCCCTCCATCGCTTTTGCCGCAAGTATTCCAATGCCAAGTCCCGGGCCCAATGCCCCAAGGCCGATAGCAAGAGCCGCGGCGAGATTTGTAAGTGTTCCTGGTTCCATAAATATAGTGCGATGCTAATATGCAAATTCATACTAATAATACGAATATTAGTATAATTCGCATGCATTAGTATATTGGCATCGCATTAATGTTCACTGATTGCGACTTTTATAAATACTAACGTAAGCATTGAAAAAACAAGCGCCTGAATAAATCCGACAAATATTTCAAGTCCAAGAAAAGGAATCGGCGCGACGTATGGGATCAAAGCCGCGACAACTATGAGCAGCACTTCTCCCGCGAATACGTTTCCAAAAAGCCGGAATGAAAAAGAAATGATTTTGGCAACCTCGGCGACTGTTTCCAGCATCCCCACAAAAAAAGCGAGCGGGCTTTTGAAGGAAATAAAACGGCCTATGTGCTTGGAAAATCCTATAGCGGCTATGCCGAATATATTGGTTATACTAACAGAAATTATGGCGAATGCAAGAGTGGTATTGAGATCGCTTGCCGGGGCGCGCAGGAATGGCAAAAAATGACCCTCCTTTATGCCGATAGCGCCTACGCCCGGTATAAGTCCGAGCCAGTTAGAAAAGAGTATAAATATGAAAAAAGTGATGATAAACGGGTACACCCTTTCCGTGTCCTTGTCCGATCCTATTATGCCTTTTACAAAATTGTAGGAACTCTCCATAACTAACTCAAAAAAATTCTGGAGCCGTCCCGGCACCGGCGAAAGCTTGTAGGTTACCGCCGCGCCAAAACATATCAAAATACCCATTGCGACCCACGCGAGAATGATAGTGTTCGTAATCGGAAATCCGCCAATATGAAAAATTTGTTCCGCGGCAATAGATATCTCCATATTAAACCTAATAATAGAGCAAAAATCGCGCTTTGTAAACAAAAAACCCCGAAAAATTCGGGGTAAAGTTTTCACTTTTCTTTTACCAGTACTCCCACTTATGGTGTTCGTTGCCGGGTAGCGCTATAAGCTCAAATCTGCCGAAACCGAGCAGGCCTTCCGCCTTGGCTTTTATCCAGTAGGTTTCATAGGGCTTTAGACTTTGAAGTTTGAAATTATCAAACGAGTTCGGTGAGGAGCCATGGTCGGCTATCGCGTCTCTAAACTTAGACAACCACATGCGCCAACCAGACAGGTTTAGAGATCGGCGTGCTCCATATCGGTCGTAATGCCAGATACTTATGATGTTTTCGATGCCGGTAAGATCCTCCGGCCGCACTGTGAGATTTTTGAGGCCGTATATATTAGCAATGCCCTTCACATCCTCCCATGACGGCGCAAGGAGCTTTCTGCCCTGTGCCTGATATGACATTACGCTATTTATATCCTCTTTCGGATGATCGGCTAGGCCGAAGGAGTGGCCCATTTCATGAGCGTAGACATTTATCCATTCGGGATAGGTTTTGCCCGGAACGTCGCGGTTTACATATATTTCGGAACGGGCAATACGGCCCGGATTAATGCCGAGCAGCATTCCGGACTTATCGTAGTTAAGCGCTATCCCCCAAACAGTATCTCCGTCTGCTTTGCGCCAAACCGCAAAGGGCCATTCATTCGCGCCTCGCTCAAAAAAAGTAATGGAGGCATCGCCCTTGTCCGGAGTCATAAGAAATCTCGCCCCCACTTGCTCGTTCCATCGTTCTATCGCGGCTCCGCACGCTTCTCGATGCGTGACGCTCTCATCAATTCTTGCTTTTATATAAATTGCCTTGCCGTTCCAGTGATCCCATCCAAGTTTTGGAAAAATTGGGGGACACGCTATCTCGCTTCCGCAAAACGGATGACTCATTTTTCCACCACCTCCTCAGTGTTTTCTTTTAGGAAAAAACTAGAATGGCGTTATACGCGGCATGCACTATAAGTATTCCGGGGAAATATCCTAATCTTTTCAGTACTCGCATACCAAAAACCTCGCAGAGTAATTGTGGCCAATTTTCAAGGAGCAAACCCTAAATCACAGTAACATGAACCTTCCCCATTTGTCAAGCCAAAATCTCAGCCAAAATCTCAGCCCCCGCCTCAAAACATTTTTATACAAAAATCTTGCTATAGCAGAATTTTTGTATAAAGATAAAAACCCCGCAAACGCAAGTTTTACGGGGTATATGTCTTAGTAATTCTTCAGCACTATTGCCTTTGCGGGTTTATGGCGCCGGGCAGTTTCGGCTTCGTAGGCGCGGGCTAGTTTTTGCGCGAGCTGTTGGAATCGCCTATCTTTTACAGAAATTACCGCATCAGCCCACCGAACACCGCTAATCCAACGCTTGCCTGAGGGCGAGCTAGTATCTTCGACTACGACTGGAATTAATCTCGCATCTACATAAAAGTACGGCAGGGCGTTTCGTTCATCCGACCAAGTATTGTATGGCTGACAAAGCCAAGTAGGAAATGTCCGTATAACAGCGGCGCGTGGAGCATTGCCATCGCGTGCACACAAACGAAAACCGGGCCTATCATCAGTCAATCTCAAATCGGTTATAAAGTATGGCCAGGGATGTGAGTTGATACGTAAGAAAGCAATGCGCGGTAACCGGGCTTCCGCTAGGTGCATTTGTTGTTTTCGTTCGTCGTCGGGGACTTCAAGTCTACTCATTTGATCAGCAAGCGCATCGAAGGAACTTATTCCCAAATCCCGCCTTATCTTATTCCATAAATTTTCATCCTTTTCTCTTGCGATTCTCGCGAGATGATCAGGACCAACTATAGTTTCTGCCATCCTCTCTTCTCCTTCGTCAGCCGCGTCGGGTACAATTCTATACCCGGCTTCATCGTCGCGGATTTCGCGGAGAGCGTCGGGGTCAAGTTCGCGCAGACGCAGGACGGCTTTCACGCGCTTTTCATCAGCAAGCGGCATAGATAGCGTCCCGCAGATATCGCGCGCTTGATTGCCCGAGGGCACGCGTAGCCCAAGCTCCCACAAAAAATCGGACTTAGCGACTTCTTTTGCGAGTGTTTTTAGATTTTCAAGGTTCGCCATTTTTGGCCTCCTTGGTCCGCCGTAGCCCAACAGGCGTAGGCGACCCAGACCCTGCGGCACTACCGCGAGGAATTTGCTCCGCGCAACGGAGCTCCCGATACATTATCATATTTGTCAAAAATTGTGAATATGTGATATAAAGAAACCGTACCTTGATAAAAAATATTGAATGCCCTCCTTCGCTCGCCTGCGGCGAGCTTCGGCGGGGCTCTGAATTTTCTTACCCCTCGACAAGCTCGGGGAGAAAATTCGAGGAGGTGCTCTATGGCTAAGTTCTTCTGGGACTTAAAGCACGGTCGAAGCCACTCGGAAAAAACCAGCCAACCCGAGCGCCTCTGCCTTATTGAAGACGCGCTCATCCGACAAAATATGTTTCTTAAAAGAAAAAAGGCTGGGGATGAATACAATTTTCTGCTTTTTGCAGAACATGATAAGGTGTATGTCTATACAGAAGCCGACGCCCAAAAAATACGCAGGCTCGGCGATAAAGCCGGCCTTTTTAGGCCTAATATGCCGCCGTTTCCGGCTCCCGACTATGTCCTTTCTGAAAACCGCGGTGGATCTATCACCTATCATGGCCCCGGACAAATTGTCTGCTACATGGTGATCTGTCTCCAGGATCTTGGCGTAAACGGCCCGCATCATTTGGCATCCTTGATTGATGAATCAATCAAGGAATTCCTCGCAAATTTGAATATCACGGGCTATACCACTGATGAACTTTGCCAAATTGAAAGCAAGGAGCTTATCAATAAGCTTACTTCGCAAAAACTAATGACTCTAGATTCCGGGGGCCAGAGAAAGATGAAGGAAACTACCGGAGGCGTCTGGGTAGTCAGCCCGCGCAATAGCGAAGCTCGGAAAATTGCTTCCCGCGGGTTCAAGGTTGCAATTCACCATTATCCCGATGACCCCAATAACACCGTAGTGCAGTTTACAAAATATGGTTTTGCGATCAATCTCTCCACCGACCTTCGTTATTTTGACTACATTTATCCCTGCGGAGAAGACATAGAAATGACTTCCGTCGGGCAACTTACGGGAAAAAATTATCCGATATATAAAGCGGCTGAAGATCTTGCAAAAATCATCATTGAGAAACTGACGAAAACCGCTACCGAGGCAAAAAACAAAAAGGCATCGTAATAGATGCCTTGTTTTATTGCTATGCGCCGATACATGCGCGTTTTAGTTCGGGCAGAACACGTCTTTGCAATTCGTCGTAAACCGCGTCTAGAAACATTGTGGCAGGAACTCCGTCTATCATTCTATGGTCAAAGAAAATCTGCAGGATTGCCCTGCCATCTTTGCCAATGATGCCCATATTTAGCATAGCTGACATTTTTGGAGTGAACAGCGATATGCCCCGCTTATGCCTTGCCGCGCCGACATTGTTGAAAATAAATGTCCAGCCAGTCCAATCCGAAAGACTTGTCTCTTTTAGTTTTCCGCTATTTTCACGGATATCGCGGGCCGCCCTATCCATAAGGCCATGATGCTCCCTCAAAAACTCCCTTATTCCAAGCTCGCTTGCGCTGCGCATAGTTGCAATACGCAAACGGGTTCCGCTGATTGACTTTTTTTCCAAGTCTATTTTCACTTTTTCGCCCAAGTCAACCGAGATGCCCATATTTACATCGCGATATATGGCCGCTTTGTCCTTGTCGCGGTTCTGATTGTCCTCAATATGCCAGTAGCCGTTGAATATCCAGAAATCCTCGTCGCACAAGGTGCGTGTAATCGCAAGGATAATTGTGGCCGAAACATGCAGGGGCACGCCAAACACTTTTTGGAACTCTTCTTTGTGATTCGCGCGCAGGCGCATCAACTCGCTAAAGTCGTATTCTTCCGGCTCGCCCGCGGCAATGACGCTGTTTGATCCTTTTTCCAGATTATGAGCAACTGTAAGCCACTCACGCGAAGGGGTAAGCAATACAACGCCTTGGGAAATCCGCGGTTTTTCGCTGACTACTTCTTGTGGCTTGACTTGCGCTTCTATTGCTTTCTTGACGTCCATGAGCATAACGCGGCCGCCAAGACCAGTACCCGTGACAATGCTTATATCAATGCCTTGTTCGCGAGCAAGTTTGCGCGCAGCAGGCGCGGCGCGGACTTTTGGTTTCTCATCTACTACTGGTGGCTCTTCGGTTTTTTCTATCAGTGAATCCTCCCCTTTTTGAGGGGGAGCAAGCGCCTCGCTAGTTTCTATATATCCAAGCTCGGGAAGGAGAATTCTTCCAAACGGCGTATCCTCGGTCCTTTCTGCGAGCTCATCGCCATCTTTGGTAACCCCCACCTCCCACTCCTCACCCTCTGCGTATCCGATGGCCGATAATACCCCCGACCAGGAAGATGCGAGGTCTGTAGTAATCTTGTCAGTTTCTACTTCGGCAAGGAACTCTCCTTCCTTAATCGCGTCGCCGGGTTTCTTCGCCCAGCTCTTTATTATTGCCTTAACAAAATCATTCTCGGGACTAGTAATTCCAAAACTTTTTAACCCCTCAATAAGAAAGCCGAACTTTACTTTCATTTTGCCACCTACCTGTACTTCATGCCGTCGCGTATAGCGTCGGCAAGTTTGCTTGAGCGATGCATGACTCTCCCGGTCTTTGTTACATAGTAAGGCAAGCGAGCCCAAACGAGCTCTTCGGCGGAGGGAGTAACCAAGTCCCCCTCCATGCCGGCGCATACTATTTCTATCCCATCATACGTAAGAATACTTCCTAGGACCCCGCCCTTGCCGACCAGTTTCGATCGCAAGTAGTGCCCGGCGCCCGTAAATTCGTCGGCGGCCTGCATGATTACAAGACGCCCGGTTTTCTCTAAGGATTTTTTAATTGTGTCAAAATCTGTAGGGTAAATAGTGCGCAGATCAATTACTTCTACATCTATGCCGGCATCCGTTGCCATAAAGTCAGCCTCGTTCTTTGCCGAAGAAACCGCTGCCGCGCCGTAAGCTACGACCGTCAAGTCCTTGCCCGCGCGCACAATATTTGCTTTGCCGAAAGGAATTACGTACGGCTCAATGGGTATAATTCTATCAAACTCTGGCAAACTTGCCGCTGAAATTTCAAGGATAAGCGCGACAGGCCCATCGTAGTACATGCACGCGCGCACCAAACCCACAAGGTCATAGGCGTTTGAGGGAAACAATATCACAAGTCCTCGCGAGGGAAGAAGCTCGGCCTCTACATACCGTTCGTGATACTCTCCGCTTCCTCCACTGCGTACGACGCCGCAAGGAAAAACCGAAACATACCCGAATTTCATCTTTTTCTGATACCATTGCATTGCCGAAGCTTTGATAAACTTTTGGGCTTCTGCGCCGAACCAGCCAAATTGAAATTCCGCGAACGGCTTTGAGCCGTAAAGCGCGCGCCCGCCGGCTGTTTCTATAATTGCCATTTCAGAAAGCGGCGCGTTCCAGATCCTCGCGGGTCCAAACTCTTCAGCAAGCCCGCGCGTAAGACCGAGAACCCCACCCTCGCGAGCTCCGGAATCCTCGCCGAAGTAGGTGACCCGCTCGTCCTTACGCATCAGCTCCGTGATTATCCAGTTGTACGCGTTCTTGTAACCCATTTTGACCGAATTGGTCGCGTTGAGCGACGAGGCCTCCAGCTCCTTTGGCAGGGCCTCCCAGTCAATTGGCGGGAAAAGCGATCTGTCTTTTTTATCCACTTTCACTGTTATGGGCGGCTCGGCAAGAACTTCCTCCGCAAGCGCAAGCATTGCTGTCTCTTCGTCATCGCGAACTTTCTTGGCGACCGATTCATCGGCCGCTTCGGTGTCAAAAAGAAAATGCGGATAGAGGATGGGGTCAGTTTTCCACGCGTCGTGGAACTCCGCGATGTCCGCCACTCCGAAAACTCGGGTGGCTTTCGCAAGATCCTCGCGGGTATTTATTGAGCCGGCATACTGAATTTGATCCTGATTATGGCCGGTGCCGCGGTATGTATCTACCACCATCAGGGTTGATACGCACTGCTGCGCGCGCTCAATCGCCTGCGCGCACTTCCCATAATAGTCAATAACATCGTCGCTGTTTGCTTCAACGCCGGCCATATCGCCGTATGCCCCGCCACCCACGCGCGCTACAAGATTAGCGGCTCCGTATTCATCTATCGCGTCGGCAAAAAGCGAATATTGATTTTTTACAATTACGAGGATCACCGGCGCTCCGCGCACGACTTTGAGCTCCTGCATGAGCGGGGTTACGAAATTTTCGCCGTAACGTTTGATAAATTTATCGATATCCCACTTGTAATTACTTTGGGCAATCCAATTTCGCGCCTCGTGAATACAACCCTGTTGCTCGGCCCCCTCTCCGAAAAATGCTATTGCAATGGGCCGCTTTTCGGGGGAAAGATGCGGCCACTCCATGCGGAAAATTTCTTGGCCATAACCAATCGCAGTACCTACCATCCCGGCCATATCCGAATACATAAACTGCAAAATCCGGCACTCAAGACAACCGCCATGTATGTTGCCATCACGGCCGTAATTGCCGCCGGTAGCGCGACCGAAGTGGTTGCGCAGGATTTCCTTGGCATGGTGATGACCTTCGCGCTTTGCCGTAAGTATGTCTTTGGCGACGGCAGGACCCCATTGAGTACGGTGATCGCCGCTTATTAGCGACTCCATAAGTATGCCTTTTTTATATAGGGCAAACATCGGAACAATAGATACGGCCTCCTGCCTTATATGCAAAAGGCACGCGCCGAATACTTTGCTTCGATTTTTCGCAATCGCAAGGCCCAAGGCGCCAGAACGCGCAAGCCACTGATAAAGTTCCGACAAATCCTTTTTTGTAAGGTTCATAGCGATTCCTCCTTCATCCGTCTCGTTTGTTATTTACTTGTCAAAAATCAATTGCGGAGAAT
>CAYJWU010000007.1:0-32062 GCA_964374025.1 uncultured Candidatus Saccharibacteria bacterium | reverse complement strand
TGGTGGGCGGTATAGGATTCGAACCTATCACCTGTCCGATGTCCATCGGACCGCTCTAGCCAATTGCATAGTGGGCTCGCCCCGGATCGAACGGGGGACCTTTTGCGTGTCATGCAAACGCTCTAACCAACTGAGCTACGAGCCCAAAATTTAATACACCCATCTGCTATTATATTTTCGATGATCGTCCTACTCGTCGTCCCGTCATCCGACGGGACAAGGATGACCGGGCGAACCTTTTGTGGGCGGTATAGGATTTGAACCTATTACTTCCACAATGTCAGTGTGACGCTCCCCGCCCAAAGCCCCGCAGTTGCGGGGCATTGTGGCGGGCCCGCCTAAATGCCCTGTTGGGCTTTTGGCGGGTAACCAACTGAGCTACGAGCCCAAAAGAAATGTTTTTAATCTTCGTCTTAAATACCCTCGACCAAACCCAGTCTTTAGTTGTTTTTCTCTTGTCTCGGCATCTTTTTTTGATAAGCAAGCTTCGTAATAAATAAGCTTCCACTCGTGTAACCTGAGGGTTGTATACGTTTTGCCTCGTTTGTGTTCACTAATCCTTCTTCTTAAATCATTCGTAAATCCTATATAAAATTTTTTTTGCATTTTACTGTATAATGCGTATACATAGTGCATGATATTTAGGTAGGTGAACGTGTGGGCCAGGAGGGATTCGAACCCCCAACCAATCGCGTATAAGGCGACTGCTCAACCGTTGAGCTACTGGCCCCGATTCCCATTTCTTCCTCGCTGCCGTTTATAAGCTATGCGCCCGCTGCCATCATCCTTTCAAACTCCTTCCTCTCTATCGTCTCTTTTTCCACCAGCACTTCCGCGATCTGATTCAATTTTTCGCGTCTTTCTTTGATAATTTTCTGCGCGGTTTTTAAGGCGTTTACGATGAGTTTGGAAACCTCTTTGTCTATCTCATGCGCCGTGCCTTCGGAATAATTTCTCTGCTCGCCAAGCTCTTTGCCAAGAAATACGAGCTCCTCTCTGTCGCCGAAAGTGATGGGGCCTAATTTATCGCTCATACCATATTGCGTAACCATTTTTCGTGCAAGATCAGAGGCCTTTTGAAGATCGTTTGATGCGCCAGTTGTAAGTTCGTTAAATACGCCTCTTTCCGCCGCGTATCCTCCGAGCATCACAGCAAGCTCCTCCACGAACTCTGTTTTTGTGCGAAAGTGTTTGTCTTCTTCCGGGAGTTTCAATGTGTAACCCGCGGCCCTTCCTCGCGAAATTATAGAAATTTTGTGCACGGGATCTGTATGGGGCAGAGTATTTGCGACAAGCGCGTGTCCTGCCTCGTGGTACGCGGCAATTTCTTTCTCTCTTTTGCCATACACATGGCTTTTTCTTTCCGGCCCAAGAAGCACTTTTTCAATGGATACGAACATGTCATTTTGGGAGATTGTTTTTTGGTTGTTGCGCGCGGCAAGAATAGCGGCTTCGTTCATGAGATTGGCAAGATCAGCGCCTGAAAATCCGGGAGTACGCTCGGCCACCGCGCGAAGATTGGCGCTCTTTACAATCGGTTTGCCGCGCGCGTGAATTTTTAGTATTTCTTCGCGGGCGTTTATATCGGGCTCGTCTATTACAACGCGCCTATCGAATCGCCCGGGCCTAAGAAGCGCGGGATCCAAAACGTCCGGTCGGTTTGTCGCAGCCATAACAATGACGTTTGAGTCGCGTTCAAAGCCATCCATTTCCGAAAGGATTTGGTTCAGTGTCTGTTCGCGCTCGTCGTGTCCTCCTCCAAGCCCAGACCCGCGAAGTCGTCCGACAGCATCAATCTCATCAATAAATATTATGGCAGGAGCGTGTTTCTTCGCGGTTTCAAATAAATCTCTTGCTCGCGCGGCCCCCACGCCGACAAACATTTCAACAAACTCTGATCCGGAGATAGAAAAGAACGGAACGCCCGCTTCTCCCGAGACGGCTCGCGCAAGAAGTGTTTTGCCGGTGCCCGGAGCGCCCATCAATAATACGCCGCGGGGAATACGCGCCCCCATATCCAGAAACTTTTTGGGGTGCTTCAGAAATTCAACAATTTCCCACAGTTCCTCTTTGGCCTCCTTGGCGTTTGCGACATCCTTGAATGTAACATCTTGTTTCTTGCCCTGCGGCCCAAATATTTTTGCTTTTGCCTTGGCAAAGGTGAAAGCTTGGGCAGTGCCTCTTTGCGCCGAGCGCAGCATAAACCATAGGAAAAATCCTATTATAAGAAAGGGCAGTACAAAGGGAATTATCGCGCCCATCCAGTATCCAAATCCGCTTTCTCCCGTAAGTTCCACATCAACCGCGCTAAGCTTGGAAGAATTCACGCCATAGTTTACAAGCGATTCGGTAAGGGACGACTCCGCTTCTTTTCGGGAGATTAGTTTAGCGCCATCATTTAGTTCAATTTTAAGTTTATTTGCCTCTACAGTAATGCGCGAGACATTGCCCTCGTTTATTTCGTTTACAAGTTTGCTTAAAGAAACCTCTTGCGGCTTTTCAAATGGGGAAGAAAGCAGAGCGAAAAATCCGGATATCGCGAGAAATACGAGCAATATTGTAAGTATGTTTTTTGTAAAATATTTTCCCATGTTGTATTTATACCATCCACGGCGGAATTTGGCAATGACTATTTACAAATTATGGATAGTATGGTATTATGCCAATATAAGCATGAGTAATTACAATAAAATTTTACTTCCAACTCGCCCCCAGCCGGATACTATTGTCGGCATTTTTCTGCTAAAAGTTTTTGGGAAAAGCCGGTATCCGGGCGTTGAAAATGCCGCAATTGATGTCTTAAGCGAGCTGCCAAAGGGAGAAACCCCGGAATCTTTTGAGCAAAAGGGCATTCTAGCTATTGATCTTGCCGGTTCCAAATTTGATCACCACAATAGAAACTCCACTGCTTCGCAGCTTATCGCTGAAGATTTGGGCATATCAAATCTTCCATCCATTTCAAAACTTTTGCGATACGCCGAGCGCGATGATAAATACGGCGCAGGCACAATTTCACAAGACCAGCTCGATAGGGCATTTGGGCTCTCAGGGCTCATTGCGTCATTAAATAAGGCGTTGCCACAAGACCCCGAGAAAGTTGTAAATTACGTCGTCCCCCTGTTAAAGGCCCATTATTCTGAAGAAAAAAAACGCACCGAAGATTTGCCAGGTGAATTTAGCGGAAAAATTCAAAGTGGCAAGGCAGAGCTCCTGCAGGCAAGGCACAAAGGGAAAAATATAAAAATAGCGCTTATAGAATCTGACAGCGCAAGTATAAATAACTGGCTTCGTTCCAGTGAGGGCCCCAAAGCAGATGTCGTAGTGCAAAAATCAGGCAGCGGATATGTGAACATCACGACTCGCCAGATGAAAAGAATAGACCTGCGATGGCCAGCTGCGCTTCTGCGGCAGGAAGAGAACAATCTACGGGCGCGCGGTACGAATTTGAAGGATGAGTATCTTATGAGGTCCGGGCGCATAGATGAAGTACCGGAATGGTATTACGATCGAGCGACTAACTCTATATTAAACGGCGGAATCATCCACAGGGGCGTTGAGCCCACGGTTATTTCCTTTGCGCTGATTAGAGAGCTGGTCAAGGCCGGACTTGAGGTGCCGATTGCAAAAAGAAAGATTGTGGCGCGGACATTGCCCGACACGAACGCGTATTTTCTTGAAATTCGCGTGCCGCAGGATGAGGCCAGAGAAATAAAAAATATACTGGAAAAACTTCCCGACGGCATGAAAGCGCATTTGCCGGAAAACTATCATGTAACCTTGATGTATCTTGGTAAATATCATAACGATGAGGTTCCGGAACTTTTGGCGCATATCCAAAGCGCTTTAGTTGCGGCGAGACAATTTTCTATATCAATAGAAGGCAAAAACTTTAAGGCCGGCATAGTGCCTGGGTATCCGCAGAGGTCCTTTTATTTTCAAATAAGCGATGAAGGCGGGGGAGCGGTGTTAAGAGAAATTTGGGAAAAACTTCGTTCGAGCGTGCCGCATTTCCATGAGCAGGAATTTTATGCTCATCTAACCGTGGCTACCGCAATGCAAAACGTTGATGAGCGGGTTATAGAAAATGCTTCTATGCTAGTCAAAGAAGGCGCGCGCGTCGATTTTCCAGTGGAAAAAATTCGCCTGACGCAAGTGATAGAAGCCCCCGGCAGAGTAAGCTACAGAAAGAAGCAGGAGTTTGTATTGGGCGGTTAGCCATTGACTTTTTTTGACCCTTGTGCTACAATGGGGGCAAGGCAAATTTTAGGCAAGGAGGTGCCAAATGGCACAGCAGGAGACACGGCAGAGTTCGGCGATCCATATCCTGAGACCCGAGGAGTCCCCGATAGGAGTTTCGGTGCGGCCCTACGTTGAAGGGGGTGAAAGGCGCCCGCCAAGGTTGCTCGACAACACTCTCGTAATCCAGGACGACGGGATGATCGTGGGAGTGCCAGGCAATGTTTCTGGCTTCCAGCTGAACATTCTCGCCCCGAAAGAATCGGTCGTTTGCCAGCGGGACCGTGTGAACAATGAGTATTACGGTCTGCAGCGGGGCTCCGACCAGCCCTCTGACCCGGAGCTGGAGTACCGGCAGATGCGGGTGGAGGTATACTCCCACCGCGAATGGGGATTCTACACTCTCTGGCTCGATAAGCAGCATCCCAGATCTTCCAACAACGTTGCCCTTTGGGAAGTAGAGCCAGATGGACATGTCGCGATGTGGGAAGTCGGGATCGTGTCCCCCAACGGGCGCGACTTCTATGTCGCGCACGACATACGGTGGGACGGCAAACTGTACGTGGAGGCTCCGGCTCCTAACGACTCGTGGATGGTTGGCGTGCCGAGCGCCCCCAAATACGGTTCGTTCTATGTTCGACAGGACATCTTGGACTATAAGCCGTTCCAGGACGCCCTCCCTTCCACCCTTCCCAAATACGAGGATACCGGGGAAGATCTGGACCCCCCCCTTGCCCTACCCAGCGAGCCCAACATGGCTATCATAGACTGGTGGCACATGTTCATGGGCATGGGCCGCGGGCAGGGCATAGTGCTCTGTCACGATGGCACCAGCGCCTGGCTGCACGGACAGGATATTGAGGGGCTAGACCCCGACAAGCTCGTGCAGCTCGAGCGTGGCCAGCGACTAGAGCTGGTACCCCATCGCAATGGAAAAATCGTGCTGAAAGACATGGGGAAGACTCCCCGGGTCGTGAATGCGCGACTGATCTAGCTACTTCGCGCGAGCGAAATGGCAATGCCCCGAACCGTAATGGTTCGGGGCAATTTATTTTGGGCGCACTTATTTTACTTCCTTGCGCCCCGGGAAGATTTATTCCCCTAGAAGGGTTCGTATATCATTGCTTTTACGGTTGAAAGCAAACCCCGTACCTTGACGCCCGCGGGTGTCCAGGTGGGGCTTTGCTATTATCAGATCAAGGTGAGTCTGCACGAGCTGCAGGGTTCGCGCGAGCAGATCCTCGGAATATATTTTTTGCAGTGATTCCGGTATTTTTTGCCAGATTACACGGCGAAAAGTGAAGAACGGCATTGTGCCTCGTACTTGCGCGATGCTTTTTATGACTTCGTCCAGGAACACTTCAGCAAGCTCTTCGCTGTTATCCCGGGGGTTCAATAAGCGGCTGTTCTCTTTTATTTCCTTCAGGTATTTTTCTATGAAGCCATACGCCTCCTGTTCGCTGTTAGATAAGTCAATGATGTTCGCCCGCACCAGGTTTAGCCAGTCTTCGTTCGCATTGGAGCTTGCAGTAAACACTCCGAAATCATGGCCCATTCCTTCGGCTTCAACACGTACGTCGTTAAAGTCCCTGTCTCCGGATAGGACCAAAAATGTTTCTATGTCCGGAGACCCATAATATGATTTTACAACGCGCTTTAGCATCTTATCGTCGGGAGAAGGTTCCTTTTCATCGACATAGGGGCATACTACCGGAATGAATCCTTGGCCGGCTAACGTTGTAACTTGGCTTAAAATCTCCGCAGGTGTAACCTTGCCTTCCTCCAGGCCCTTAGTAGTTATGAAGGCAAAGCGTTCCCGGACGGCGAAGCCGCTATCTTTTATTTGTTGGTTAATTGCTTCGCCGGGGAACATATGCCGCGGCAGCCGGCGTGCAATCCGGACATTTTCAGCATCTGCCAAGACTATACAATTGGGACGCAGGCGCCTTTGGGAGCGCGCACCGTTTAACCCGCGATTGACAAAGACATTTACTATATTTTCGCCATCCCAGAGAATGCTCAGTTTGTCTCGCTTTCCAAGTTCCACGAATACGTTATGCAGAAAGGCTAGCGGCACTTCCTGGTATTGCGCAACGATTGCAAAGGGATCCTCTCCCGTATCCAGCTCGTCGGCATTCTTGCGCAGGATATTAAAAATAGCATCCAGCGTCCCTTCTTTCGGTTTCTTGGCTTCATTCTGCGTCGTCATTGGCAACCTCCTCTTCGTAGTATATTGCAAAGGTACAAATTGATCAGATCATAACTTGATCCTGTCTATACTATATCATACTTCCTAAAATAAAGCAACCCCTCACCTTGTCTTGCTTGGGAAAGTGGTTTCCCTTGAGCAATAAAGGTGAGGGGTTTCTGTTAGGGGGCCGGCCTACTACTTGTTGGCTTTCGCCCTGACTTTCGGCTTTTTAGGGGCCTCCTGCTTGGCCTCAGCGAGCGAGGCCTCGGCTTCGGCCTGGGGCGCGCCTTCCTGCTGCTCCTCCTGCTCGGCCTCAGGGAGCGAGGCCTCGGCTTCGGCCTGGGGCGCGCTTTCCTGCTCCTGCTGTGCCCGCATTTCTGCAAGCACGCAGGTTTTGAGGAGGATGCCCAGTTCCCTGGTCTGTGATATTACATCTAGCCGATTGCGGGCTTGGATCTTAAAGGTTTTAGCCGCCCAGCAGTTCACGGCGCCTTTTCCGGTTTCAGGGTCAAGGTTACTCGCCTCAACCTTGAATTGCGCGCCACGCAGGGCGTAGAACGCCGAGGATGGCTCGTAGGCCACGACCATAAAGTCGTACTCACCCTCCTGCTCGCGCAGGGCGATGTAGTTACCTTCCTCGTCGGTGACCTCGCGGCTCTCCTTTTCAGCTTTTGCTTTTATTGCTTCGCACATGCTCGCGATGCCTTTGGCCACGGACTCAGGGGAGTCCCGGACCAGAGCAACGGCGAGGGGTTTCTCGTGTTCCGTGCCATGCAGGATGGTCGCTTCGGCGACCATGGTCCCGACAGCGCCGTTTAGCACGAAGTCACGGGCGCTGACGTTTGCCGCGTCTCGCGCCTTCAGCAGTAGTTCCGCACCCCTCTGGCGGCCGCGTTGTTTCAGGACCTCCCTGTAGTCGGGCGAGTAAGCCCTTCCGAGGGCGTCCTTGACAGCGTCGCCTGGGTCTTTGGCCCGGTTCTCTTCGCGGGCGACGAAAGAGCTGCTGTTGTAGCGTCCGTCGTTGTAGTAATGCCGCGGGGGAGTTCCCCTTTCGGCATCCACAACGCCGAGACGCATTACGCCCAGTTCGCCGTCTCGCCGATGGGTGTACTGGCGGTAAAACAAGTTACCGCTTTCGTCCACCACACGATAGAACATCGTGGGCAGCATCTTTCCGGTGTCGGGGTCCGCGATGTCTTTCACGAAGAGCTGGATCTGCACCACGCCCGGGTCCGTGAGCGGGGAGGTTATGAACTTGAACTCCCGGGCGTTCTGGTCCTCCTTCCTTCTAGGGTTGGGACGCATCGTGCCTACCTGGATGGTCAGCGCCGGCAGGATGGGCTCTAGAGAGTGGTCGGCCTTTAGGGCTTCCACGCCCTCGTACGCAGAGGTAACGGTGGCGTTTTTGTTCATCGCAGCCACACATTCGTCCAGGCGCTGATGGCTTGCCGCGGCTTTGCGTTTGTCCAGCTCCGCGGCAACATACTTGTTTTGCCGGGCTCGGTTGATGTCGGCCAGTGCCTCCCGAATAGCGTCCCGGTCATTGTCCCTTCGGGCCTTTTCAAGGTCCGGAAAGACCGCAGTGTCCAGGACCTCCAGGATACCATCTTTCTGCTCCCGCATTTGTCCGTCCGTCGCCCTCTCGGTTTGAATAGCGGCTAGACGGACAGCCGATTTCTGCCGGCTGCGAGTACGCTTTGCGAGCAGTTCAGCAACCGTCGGCAGGGCGCTGACAGCAGGGTTTGCCGCCGGCGTGGGCGCGGCCTGACCTTTGTTGTCATCGCCGTCCTTGGCGGTGTCGCCCCCATTGCCGGGGAGTTGCATCGCGTCGAGCAGCTCCTGCAGAGCAGGATCTTCGTCGTCGGTGCCTTCAGCCAGCTCCGTCACTGGCTTGCGGTCGTCGAAATTCTCGAACCCTGCTAAGCCGATGTCCGCGCCGATCTTTTTTGCCATTTCTGCCAACTCGGTTTGGGTCAGGGTCGTCTCCCTGGCACTGGTCCGGCCGATCTTTTCAGTGGTTAGGACGCCGTCCATGTTTGGGGTATCCATCTCCCGCTCGGTATTTTTGGCTTGCCTTTCCCTGGTACGATCTGGTTTAGACATTGCAATTCACCTTTCCTAAATTTCGGCTCGTGGCCCAGCTTAGCTGGGCTGCGGCCGATGTTTTGGTACCCGCGCATCCGCGCAAACAAAATGAAATAGCCTTGGCATATAGCCGTTCTCGTGTGTCGCTTCTCCACCTCCAAAATAAATTATGTAAATGTGCCTTTTATCACCCCTCGATTTTTTTCTAAGGATGACAGCCCATTATACACCCAAATGAAAAATATGTCAATACTGCTTCTGGCACCCCAGCGTTTGCATCAAAGTTTGGGGCATGCTATATTGTAGATAATGGATAAAACAAGCGGAACAAAATTATTAGAAGTACCCGAAAAAGTACTGGATTCTATGGCGCAAGTGTATCAAAAGGTGGAAGAATTCTATGACGAATTTGAAGACTTCGCTTTTTCATCTGACCTTAAATTTATTAAAAAAATGAGAAAGGCGAAAAGGGAACATTTTGCCGGAAAGACGAGAGCTTTAGCGGAGTTAAAATCAGAGTTGTAAGTAAGCTATGTTTGACGTCAGGACTACCCCTACTTTTGATGCTAATATCAAGAAGCTCAATAAGCAGGTTGCCGAGAGGATCATTGCAAAAATAGAAGAGCTTGCCAGGAAGCCGCAGCTTTTGAGGAGCCCGCTTAAATATATGCCAAAAGACCTCGCTAATCTCCAGAAATATCGAGTAGGAGATTGGCGAGTTTTGTTTTGGCTTAACAACAAGCAGCGACAAATCGTTCTTTACGGCGTGGAGCATAGAAGCAGGGTCTATAAAAGATTTAGGAAATAAGTAGGCACAAGCTTATGAACAGCGAAATCGCAAAAATTTTTAAGGAAATGGCTCTGTTCTTTGAGATGAAGGACGATAGATTTCGCGCGCGCGCCTACGAAAACGGCGCGGCGGAGCTTGAAAGTCTGGGCCGCGATGTTGAGGATATATATAAAAAGGAAGGACTAGGGGCGCTTGAAGCGCTTCGGGGAATTGGCAAAGGAATGGCAGGCAAAATAGAGGAGTATGTAAGAAGCGGGAAAATCGGAGAATACAACGCGCTCAAGAAGAAAATGCCAGTTCGCATGGACGAGCTTTCTTCTGTTGAGGGATTGGGCCCCAAGGGTATAAATACTCTTTATCAAAAATTAAAAATAAAAAATTTAAAGGACTTGGAAAAAGCCGCAAAGTCCGGAAAAATCAGAAAGCTCGAGGGCTTTGGCGAAAAGAGCGAGCAGAATATTTTAGAAGGCATTGAGTTTGTAAAGAAAAATACGGGAAGGATGCTTCTTGGGTATGTGTGGCCGCGGGTTGAAGCGTTCGTTGAAGAATTTAGAAAAATGAAAGAGGTTGACAATATCTCTCCCGCAGGCTCGCTTCGCAGGCGAAAAGAAACAATAGGGGACATTGACATATTGGTCGCGACGAGTGACCGGGAAAAAATTATGGATCGCTTTGTCGGTATGCCTGATGTGATAAAAGTGTGGGGCAGGGGACCGACAAAAGCATCGGTGCGAGTTAAAGGAAACTTTGATATTGACTTGCGCGTTGTGCCGAAAAGGAGCTTTGGCGCGGCGCTTCAATACTTTACAGGAAGCAAAGAGCATAATATAAAAGTTAGGCAGATCGCGATTGATAAGGGCTTAAAGCTCAACGAGTACGGCGTGTTCAGAGGCAAAAAAAATATAGCAAGCAAAACAGAAGAGGAAGTGTATAAAGCAATTGGGCTTCACTATCTTGAGCCGGAGCTCCGCGAGGATACCGGCGAAGTAGAACTTCTTCAAAAAAATAAACCACTGCCCAAGGTGATCGAGTATGGTTCTTTGAAAGGCGACCTTCAGGTGCAGACCGACTGGACAGACGGGGATCATTCGATTTTGGAGATGGCAAAAGAGGCAAGACGTTTGGGGCGCGAGTATATCGCAATTACTGATCACACAAGGGGCCTTGCGATGACGGGAGGATCCGATGAGAATAAGCTCTTGCGGCAGATGAAGGAGATTGATAAATTAAATAAATCAATACGAGGCATTACGATTCTCAAGGGTGCCGAAGTGAATATCATGAGGGATGGCTCCCTTGATATGGCCGATGAAGTGCTAGCAAAGCTCGATGTCGTCGGAGTGTCTGTCCATTCGCTTTTCAAGATGTCAAAAAAAGATATGACCGAGCGGATTGTTCGCGCGATACAAAATCCTCACGTGGATATTTTATTTCACCCCACGGGCCGGCTTATTCAGAAGCGCGCGGGGTACGAGGTGGATATGGAGCGGGTTATCAAAGAAGCAATAAAAACAGGAACGATTTTGGAAATCAACGCATCTCCCTTGCGACTTGATTTGCATGATGAGCATATACGGATGGGGGTAGAAGCCGGGGCAAAGTTTGTAATTGATTCCGACGCGCACAATAAGGAACATTTGAAATATTTGGAATTTGGTATTGCGCAGGCAAGGCGCGGCTGGGCTACGGCAAAAGACGTGTTGAACACGTTATCCGTTGAGGAACTATTGGCAGAATTTAAAAAATAGATTGATTTTTAAGGCGAATAAGTGTTTAATGGAAAAGGATTGCATAAGTCCTGATCTTTGAAAACCCCTCCTTCGCCAAATGGCTATGGAGGACAAGGGAGGTGCGACATGTGTGGAGTTTTCGGAATAGCCGCCAAAGAGGGAGAGGTTTCCGGACTTATTTATTTTGGCCTTTACGCGCTTCAGCATCGGGGGCAGGAAAGCGCAGGTATTGCGACTGGAAGGGAGGGCAAAATATCTCTCCATAAGGCAATGGGGACCATAGACTGGGTTTTCCGAAAGCAGATTCCACTTGAGAAAAGGGTGGAATTCATCCGACAAAACTGCGATATGCCCAAGCGCGATCTTATCGAAGAAGTCGAGGAATTTGAGAGAAGAAACGAAAAAAGAGTTTTGGAAGATCTTCATGGAAGGGTTGGCATAGGACATACGCGCTATTCCACCACAGGGGCAAGCGGAAATAAAAACACTCACCCCATCCTCTTTTATTTTAAGGATAGGCCCGCTTGTATCGCGCACAACGGGAACGTCATTCGCCTTGCGCGTTTGCGGAAGATCATTCAGGACCGCGGAGGATACAATTTTGAAGGAAGCACGGATACCGAACTTATCGCCGCGCTTATCTCGACATCCTGCCAAGAGACCTTTTTTGACGCCCTCCTTGAAACGTTGCCTCTCCTTGACGGCGCCTTCTCTCTCGTTTTGCTGTACGACGATACGGTATATGCGGTAAAAGACCGGTTTGCAATTCGGCCGCTTTGCATCGGTAAGACAAAAGATGCGTATGTTGCTGCTTCTGAAACATGCGCGCTAGACATTGTCAAATCCCAATTCTTAAAAGAACTTGGTCCTGGCGAGGGAGCAATCCTTAAACCCGATGGCATCGAGTACTTTGAGTGGTATAAGGCCGGACAAACCCGTCGTTGCATATTTGATTCCGCGGTCTATTTTTCACGCCCCGATAGTTACACGTATACCCCCAAAAATAGCGCAAAGAAGATGCGCAAGACCTCCGGGGGGATTCTTGCGCAAAAACATCCTGTGCCCAATGCGGATATTGTGGTCCCAGTTCCAGACTCAGGGAACGCTCCTGCGGAAGGATATGCGGAGGCGCACGGTCTCCCAGTTGTAGATGGAATTCTGCGCCCCCATCAGTTAAGCAGGACATTTATCGAGCCAGTCGTGGCGTTGCGTCATGAATACCGGGGATTGAAATATAATCCGATTCGCAGTGACATCGAAGGAAAGGTTGTAGTGGTTGTAGACGATTCGATTATTCGCGGTACGACGACGCCTTATGTCGTCTTTATCCTTAAGCTTTTTGGAGCAAAGGAAGTGCATGTGCGCATTGCCGCTCCGCCGTCGCGCTACCCCTGCCACCTTGGAGTAGATCTCCCCTGGCGTAAAGATTTTATTGCAAATAGAGTTGATGGAAATGGTAATGTAGTCGAAAGAAGTGTTGAAGAAATACGGCAGGAACTTGAGCGGCTAGCTCAAAAATTTGCGGAAGACCATGAGCAAGAAACAGGAGAAAGCCTTGAGGAAGTAAAACTTGAATCTCTTGCGTACCTTTCGCTCGAGGATCTCGTTTCCGCCACAGCCCTGCCGCCCGACTCGTTTTGTACGGGTTGCTTCGATCAAAATTACCCTGTGCCTCCAGAAGAAGGAATTGATTACAATCCCAAAGCCGAATAAATCGTATGTAATGAAATAAAACAAGCCCGATCTCCACCAGCTGGCGGATCGGGCTTTTTTGATGCCGCAAACTGCGGCTATCTGCCACAGGTCGGTCAACGTTCCGGTTGTAGCGGAGGGTATCCTCCTTTCGGCCAGAACATATGAATCACCTCCTTTCTTTCCTGATCTCCTTTTTTATCTTATTCCTTTTACCTTTTTTGTCAAGTAAAATCTCCCACCTTTTGCTCACGATCGTGAGTATATGGTAGTACGCGTATAGTCATGGTACGGTATTTATAATAATGTAAACAAATATATGAAAACCTCTACTCTTACAAAAGCGTTGTTAATGACTGCGGCAGTGGGGTGTGTTGTGGTCGCGCCCGGTGCGGCAATTGCGCTTGGCGTGGTAGCAAAATTATTGGTTGACGCGCAAAACGGGCCTATCCCCTTGGTTATCCGTGACGAAAGCGATCCGGAAAAAGTACGCCGAAGTATGTATCGCCTTAATCAAAACAAGTATATAAAAATAAAACGAATAGCAAAGCGAAAATATAAACTGGAACTTACAAAAAGCGGTAAGCAGCTTTTAGGGCAATATAATTTTCGCGATTTTAAGATAAATCCCAAACAGGCCTGGGACGGGAACTGGCGAATGTTTGTCTTTGATGTTCCCGAGAGGAAAAGGGCGGTGAGAGATATTCTCCGGGATAAATTGAAAAAATTAGGTTTTTTTCAATTCCAAAAGAGCGTATGGATATATCCGCACGAATGCGATGGAGAGATGCGGTATATCTGCGAGTTTCTTGGCACGCAGCCCTACGCGTTAATTTTTACAGGAAAAATTCATGACGACCAACTATTGCGCAAATACTTTTTTCAAGAGGGTATTTTGAGAAAGTCCAATTTAAAAAGGGCATAAAATTTTGTGCCACAAATTTTATACTACCTTTTCCTCACGATCGTGAGTATATGGTCGTGGAAAATAAAATAGCCCGATCTCCACCAGTTGGTGGATCGGGCTTTTTTGATGCCGCAAACTGCGGCTATCGACCGCGACGGGGCCAAGGCCCTATTCGACCGGGATCTGGGAACATCATGTTGGCCACCTCCTTCCCCCGAAGTTTTCGAAGTCTTTCTTCCAATTTATTCCTTTATTGCGTTTCCTGCTATACACAACTATTTTATGAATTTCGCTTAAGGGCGCGACGTTAGCTATGCAGTAATAAAGCCTAAATGCTGCGACCCAGGATTGCTCATACGGGATAATGTCCTTACGGGCATCCTTCCCTCCAATAGTTTGGGGGGTAACTATACCAACTTCACAAGCGTCTTCCAACATTCGTAGAGCGAAGATAATGACATCCTTTTTGCTTAAGTCGAGCCTGTGCGATAATGAGGTAATGCCGTCAAGCGCTCCTTTGGTAAAGGCAATCTCTAGTTTTGCTTCGGTCTTTTCATCGCCCATGTTCTATCCTCCTTTTATTTCCTGGTTTTTTACTAAATTTTTAAGGACCCTCTGGATTGTCGCGTCGAAGTATTTCTATTTTACCACCCTCACTTTTTCTGTCAAGTAAAATCTCCTACCTTTTGCTCACGATCGTGAGTATATGGTAGTAGAAAATAAAATAGCCCGATCTCCACCAGTTGGTGGATCGGGCTTTTTTGATGCCGCAAACTGCGGCTATCTTCCACAGACTGGTCAACGTGTCGGATCAAGGGGAGGACGGCCTCCACCAATTGCTGGCTTCATCGTAACTAGCACCCCCTTCATAAGAGTACTTTTATTTTACCACCCTCACTTTTTCTGTCAACTCTCTGAAAACCTCTGGATTACTGCGGGCCAGTTCGGATAAAACTTTTCTATCTAGCTCGATATTATTTTGCTTTAAGCCGTGGATGAATTTTGAATAAGACAGGTCGTGTTTGCGGCAAGCCGCGTTTATCTGGATATTCCAAAGGGAGCGCATATTACGCTTTTTTTGTTTTCTGCCAGAATACGCGTTTGCCCAGGCATGATGAACTGCCTCGCGCGCTAAGCGGTAGACATTTTTCCTTCGCCACCTAAAACCTTTGGCATGTTGTAATATTCCTTTTCGTTTTTTGGCACGGACTCGGCCTCTTTTGATGCGCATTGTTATTTATAATTTATATGTTATGTATAGGGCAATAAACGTCGTATCGCCTTTGCCTCTGCCCCGGTAAGTTCAAGCCAGCGCCTTTTAAGGCGTTTTTTCTTTCCGGTATCTTTCGCGTTGAAATGATCCTGGCCCATAGGGCGATGGAGGACCTTTCCTGTTGAGGTTATTTTGAAACGCTTGATGACTGATTTTTTTGTTTTTAGTTTTGCCATAACTGCCTGTGAAGACTGCAGTCTGAACAGCTGCAGTCATGAGCATCCGCCGAAGCTCAAAGAGCGGAGGCGGACATCACAATTTAGTAATCATCATCATTATTCCCATTGGAAAGTTTTTGGGCTCTTGTTCCGCTTTGTAGGGCTCCGTAATGAGCGATAAAAAGTTTTCTAAACGTTTATTCGCGAAATCGCGCAGGCTTTTTTCTCTACCCCTCAATATCATCTGTATTCGCACTTTATAGCGCTTACGCAGAAATTTGTCTACTTGGTTTGCCCTGAACACAAGATCACTTCCCGAGGTGCGAACGCTGAAACGGATTATTTTTGTTTCGCTCTTTTGTCCCTTGCGCCCCTCTTTGTCCTTTCTCTTTTCTTGATACAAAAACTTTCCGTATTCCATTATTTTAGCAACTGGGGGATTCGCGGTTGGCGAAATCTCTATTAAATCAAGTTTCTTATCTCGCGCGATTCGCAGGGCTTCCTCTGTATTTAAAATGCCTAGGTTTTTTCCGTCAGAATCTATAATGCGAAGCTCCGGGGCACGTATTTGATTGTTGAGTATAAGCCTTTTTATCAAAATATGTTAATTGTATGGTCCATATTGTGGAGATGAAGGGAATTGAACCCTTGTCTGGATAGTATTTCCAAAACACTTCTACAAACATAGTTCCGTTATTGTCTAAAGATCTTTTAGACGTTTTGAAATAGAGAGTTAAAACGAAACAAAATCTCACTATTTCTATCCTCTTTTTTTTCAAATATCCGGTGAGGAAATTGAATATTCTATCTCGATGTATGGCGCCCGCATCGCGTATCGAGCATCGGCGAGCGGACGGTTTACGTTATTTAGGCGTAAACTAACGCAGGGGTCAAAGCGCCCGCAAAGGCGTTTCTTACCTTGCTAAATAAGTTTGCACTTATTGTTTTTCTCAAAGTTTAACGAGTTTTGAGAATACTCGGTTTGCGTAGATTGAAAACAATTACCCATCGAAGCCTGTCATCCCCGCCTTCGTCTCGCTACGCGAGACTTCGGCGGGCAAGCCCGCTAGTAGTTCGCGACGGCGAGATTTTGGCTACTTCACTATTTCCCTTACTTCCCGTTCAGCATCTCGTTTTTTGATCAGCTCTCTCTTTTCATGTTTTTTCTTTCCTCTTCCGATGCCTATTTCTATCTTGATTTTTCCTTTCTTAGTATACACCGAAGTGGGCAGTATAGTCAATCCTTGGGATTTTGATTTGCCGATGAGCGCGTTTATTTGCGAATGTTTTAACAAAAGTTTTCGCGAACGCGTCGGGTCGTAGTCGCGCGGCATATTTTTGGGCTGGTAAGGAGATATATGGGCGTTCAAAAGATACGCTTCGTTGTCTTTTATCGAGACGTAGGCGCCCTTTAAGCTCGTATGTCCAAGTTTTACTGATTTCACTTCAAAGCCCCACAATACAATACCCGCCTCGTATGTTTCAAGGATTTCATAGTCAAAATACGCCTTTCTATTTTTTGCCAATATTGACATCAATGTTATTTTTAGTGTAATTTAATAGCAGCTCTTAGACAATAGGAGAGGAGGCAAAGAAAATGGGACATTGGCGAGGGGTAATTGAGGAATTCAGGCAGTTTTTGCCGGTGACAGAAAAGACGCCGATAATAACCTTAGGCGAAGGCAATACTCCGTTGGTGTTCGCGCCGAAACTTGCAAGAGAAATCGGATTCAATGGCCAGCTTTATCTAAAGCTTGAAGGCATGAATCCTAGCGGCTCTTTCAAGGACAGGGGGATGGTTGTCGCTATAGCCAAAGCAGTTGAAGAAGGCGCGGATGTGGTGATTTGCGCTTCCACCGGAAATACCCTATCTTCGGCTGCTGCTTATTGCGCGGCCGCGGGTATTCGTTGCATCGGCCTTTTGCCGTACGGAAATGTTGCCATGGGAAAGCTTGCCCAATCGCATATGTACGGCGCTACCATAATACAGGTGAGGGGCAATTTTGACGCGGCGCAAACCATAATGAAAGAGATTGTAGCAAAGTACGGAATTATTCCGGTTAACTCAATCAACCCCTATCGCCTTGATGGGCAAAAAACCGCGGCCTTTGAAATATGGAACGAGTTATGCAGAATGCCTAATTATCACTTTATTCCCGTGGGTAATGCTGGCAATATTACGGCATATTGGATGGGGTATAAAGAGTATAAGGAGTTCTTGCTTAAACACTCTTGGTTCAATGTGTCGCTTGAATTCGCAAACGGAGTTCTGGACACCCTCGTTAAACCCTTGCCCAAAATGATGGGATATCAGGCAGAAGGGGCAGCGCCGATTGTGCTTGGAAGAGTCGTCGAAGATCCTCAAACTATAGCGTCCGCAATCAGGGTGGGTAACCCCGCAAGATGGGAAGATGCTCTAACGGCAGTAAAAGAATCCGGCGGGAAAATTGACGCGGTATCTGACCGCAATATACTTATCGCGTATAAGATGATACCCAAATTGACCGGAATTTTCTGCGAGCCAGCATCGGCGGCTTGTGTCGCGGGACTTGCCCAAGCCGTACGCAATGAAGAGATAGAAAATACGGAAGATACAATCGCGGTATGCACACTTACGGGTCATGGGCTAAAGGACGCCGCGAGCGCCCAAAAGGCAATGAAGAAACCGGTTGTGCTTGACGCAGATTTTAAGGCAGTAACAAAGTTTTTAAAATTGTAGCGGCTCATCGCGATGAGCCGTTTTGTTTTTGGTAAATAAATGATAAAGTACAAATATGATTCGTGAAGAGATCAAAAAATTAGTACAAAAAGCCGCAAATATCTCCCGGGAAGTAGGGGTGGAGTATCCGGCAAATTCCGTGATGGGGGATTACGCGACAAACGTTGCGTTCGTGCTTGCAAATCCGCGAGCTGGCGGACAAAAGAAAAATCCCAAAGACATAGCGCAAGATCTCGTAGAGAAAATTTTACGCGATAAAAAAGCGCAAAAAATGTTTGAGAAAGTAGAAGCTGCGGGTGCAGGATTTATAAATTTTTCGCTATCAGCGCAATTTCTGCAAGCACAATTAAAAAATGTTGGGGGGCAGTTGCCCCCCCAGATAAGGGTAGGGAAGGGGAAGAAGCTTAATATTGAGTTTCTTTCGGCAAACCCGACGGGCAAGTTTCAGGTGGGGAACGGCAGAATCGGTTTTTACGGAGACGCGCTGGGAAATATTTTCAAATTGGCCGGTTACAAAGTTACAAAAGAGTATTATATTAATAACGCAAAAAACAGTAATCAGATTCAAGAGTTGGGCAAGACTGCCCTTGGGAAGGGGGAGAAGTATTTGACGCCGTATGTGCAAAAAAAGATAAAGGACCTTACTACCACCCCCCCTGCCCCCCTCCTTCGTAAGGAGGGGGGAGATAGTGTGGATAGCAAAGAGTTTGCCGAAGCCGGCTTCCTCCTCGCCCAAGAAATCCAAAAAGACAATCAAGAGTTTTTAGAAAAAATCGGCATTCACTACGATGCCTGGAAGCGTGAAGAAGAGGACCTTGTCAAAAGCGGCCTCATAAAGAAAGTTTTTGAGTTTCTAAAAAAGAAGGGGCTTGTTTATGAAAAGGACGGCGCCCAGTGGCTCAAGACGACAAAATTTGGAGACGACAAAGATAAGGTTATTATCCGTTCAAACGGCGAGCACGGATATTACCTTGCTGATATCGCCTATCATCAAAATAAAATAAAGCGGGGGTTTAAAGTAATAATTGATATTTTTGGCGCGGACCATCAGGGGCATGTGGGACCGATGAAAGTGGCTATGCGCATCTTGGGCTACAAGGGAAAATTTGATGTACTAGTCGCTCAACTTGTGCGAGCCAAAGGTGGGGGGAAATTTTCAAAACGCGCGGGGAACATTGTTCTTCTGGAGGATCTTATAGGCGAGGTTGGCGTGGACGCGGCAAGATTTTTTTATCTTATGAAGTCGCTGGACACGCAGATGGAGTTTGATTTGGACTTGGCGCGTGAGCAGTCCGTGAAGAATCCGGTTTACTATGTTCAATACGCTCACGCGAGGATGGCGTCTATCTTGCGCAAGGCGCAAGATAATTTTCAATTTTCAATTTTCAATTTTCAATCAATTTCTAAATTTTCAAAATTACTAAAACATTCCTCTGAACTGGAACTGGTCAAATATTTACTTCGCTGGCGAGAGGTAATTGAAGACACCGCGAACGATTACGAGGTGCAGAGGGTGACGGGGTATGCTTATGATCTTGCGACTGTGTTTAATCAATTCTACAGGGACTGCAGAGTAATCTCTGATGATGAAAAATTGACACAGGCGCGACTGGGCCTGGTTGCCGCGTCAAAAAAAACGCTGCAAGAAGTTTTGGGGACTCTAGGCGTAAGCGCGCCGGAAAAAATGTAAGTTTTGATCCTCGTCATCCGGCGGCGGTTGACTTATTGTAGTAAATGATGTAATATGTTAAATTCTGGACCTTGACAATTTTACATAAATATACCGAAAGGAGGGAGCGATATGACCCGAAAGGAACAGCCCATCAATATTGATGCGTTCTGCGTGCGCCCCGAAAAGTTGAGCTGTGCTCCGATCTCCCTTAATTTCAGCACGACCGAAGAAGTAGAACCCCTTGAAAGCCACGTGTTTATTGGACAGCCGCGAGCAGAAAGAGCCCCTGAAAAGGGGTTTGCGACCCCCGGGCATATTTTTGTCGTGGGACTTGATTCTATTAGCACCGCGCTTCTTGAGCATATAAAAAAAGAGGCCGGGGCGATTATGCGCGATACAAGGATTTCGGATTTTGTATGCGTGTACAACTTTGAACATCCCTCAAAACCCCGATTCATAGAGCTTGAAAAAGGACAAGCGTTACGGTTTGAAAGGGACACGGAAAAGTTCCTTCAAGAATTGAAAGAGAAAATCCCGGAGCGTTTAGCGAGCGATGATTTTAGCAAAAAAGTGAAAGAAATAAATGAACGAGCAAACAGTGAAATCAAAGACGCACGGGATCAATTTGAAAGAGAGTTGGAGGGCGTCTCTATTAGTTGCGGAGCACAGGGAAGCATTGGTTTTAGATGTGTTTCGGATCAAATGGGCGTTAACCTTTTTCCGGTTCTGTTACTAGATCCACAAAATAGGGCGATAAGCCCCGAGGAATATAGGGCCATTGAAGAATCAAAAAGAAAAGAAATCGACAAAACGCGCGATCAGATTTTGGAAAAAATAAATGGGCTTGCGAGGGGCGCGCAAAAGTTAGTTCAAGCAGCGGAAGAAGAAGTGGCTATGTTAAAACGGGAATCCATAAATGCTCTGTTTGTAGAAAAAACAGAAAAGATACGCCTAGATTACGGAGATGCCATCCTTACTTTTATTGACGGTCTCCGCGAGTATACGCTAGCTCATATCAAAAGCTTTCTTCCTCAAGATAACAGTGGTTTTTTCCCAACGGCTTTTCAATCTCACTCCGATCCTTTCCTTCCCTTCAAAATCAATGTATTTGTGGACAATGCGAAGACCGAAGGCATTCCGGTAATCGATCACAGAAATATAGATTATAGCCGTCTTTTTGGCGAGATAAGCTACACAATTGGCCCCGGAGGCGTCCCTTTGGGCGGGCATACAAATGTTCGCGCAGGGCTTCTAAGTGAAGCAAATCATGGGATTTTAGTGCTTTCAGCAAGAGATGTCTTTATCAAAGGCGTCTGGGGTAAACTTAAGGCGGTATTGGAGACCAGAAGATTGGACATAGGTCATTCTAACCCCGTCGCAAACCTAATCCCGGAAACATTACATGTTGACGTGAAGCTGGTCTTGGTTGGGGAATGGGATATCTACAGGGCTTTCAACGGCTCGGGAATGAAACAGCAGTTCGACGAAATATTCAAGACGGTTGCTATGTTTGATTCTCAAGTCCATCGTTCAGATGAAGTAATTCATCAATTCGCAGGGCTCATACGGCTTTTTTGCGGCAGGGATCATTTGCCAGCGGTCAAATCCGAAGGCGTCGCGGAGCTTATAAAACATCTTTCGCGTATGGCCGAGGACCAAAACGAGTTTTCTCTTGATATTAGGGTATTGAAGGATGTCCTAAATGAAGCCGCGTGGCTCGCACGCGCGGATGCCAAGGGAAGAACTCAAGGCGGCGCGCTTATAACTGCAGGCAATGTGGAACAGGCGATTTACGATAAGATTTACCGCCTTGACCTTGTCCGGGAAAAAATTTACGAGCATATCAAAAATGGCTTTCTTATTTTATCGCTTGCTGGCGAAGAAGTGGGACAGATTAACATCCTTTCTGTTTACGACTTGGGAGACTTTAGTTTTGGGGCGCCAAGCCGCCTTACCGCAAAAACATTTTCAGGAAAAGATGGGGTGATAAGCATTGATAGGGCTGTTGCGCTTGCCGGACGATTGCATAATAAGGGCGTTCTTATTCTGGGCGGGTATCTTGGATGGAAATTCGCTCAAGACCGGCCCCTTTCGCTTTCGGCAACTCTTGCGTTTGAACAAAGTTACGGCGGCATAGAAGGCGATAGCGCCTCATCCGCCGAGCTCTACGCCATTTTGTCCAGTCTTTCTAAGGTGCCTTTGCGGCAGGATATTGCTGTCACGGGCTCTGTGAATCAAACGGGAGAAATACAGCCCATCGGCGGGGTAAACGAAAAAGTAGAGGGATTCTTTGATGTTTGTTCTCTGCTTGGCTTGAGCGGCTCGCAGGGAGTAATCATACCGCAACAGAACGTAAGGAACCTTATGCTTCGCGACGATGTGGTCAAAGCAGTAAAAGAAGGCAAATTTCATGTGTACGCGGTGCGTACCATAGATGAGGGAATGGAAATTTTGACTGGAAAGAAAATGGGCGAAAGAATGGCAGATGGTCCGTATAAAGGCGAGTATCCCATCTCATCCATAAACTGGCAAGTGGATAACAAGCTGCGCAAGCTTGCGCAACAAGCCGCGAAATAAAAATATCCCCCGGTGTAATCGGGGGATTTTAAATGCATGATCTAAGCGAATTTTTCGTTTAGTTTATGATCAAGAACATAAAGGCATATTTCCTTTGCGCCCTGTTCGGTATAGCCGAATTTTTCAATAAGATTTTTCATCATAAAGACAATGTTTTCCCGCAGACGGCGGTCAATATCGAACGTTTCAAATTCTTTTGTTCCAAAAACCCTGACCGCTTCGTAGAAGTTTACGTTACTGGCAAATGGTTCCAGGGCCTTTTCGCGCAGATTTTTACTATATGTGTCCAAGAGTTCGCGGTAGAGATCGGTTTCCTGAATATTTCGTTCTCGGGAAAATAGCGTTACAAATTTTTTTTGGGTTTCTTTTGCAAGCTCCAAAGCTTCCGCATCTTGCACTTCATAGCCGATAAGGTATGTTGCCATAAGTTTCAAAAAATCAATCGTAACCTCGATTTCTTCTCTGGTAAATGGGCATTTTGTTTTCGTGCCTACATCGTGGTTAATCGCCCAAAGATAATTCAGGATATCTTTTACAATCTGCTCCTGGTTGTTGTAGTAAAGAGCTTGTTTTATTTCGCCCAAAACGGTGTAATCGTATGAGTCCACAAGGGAAGCAAGGAAGTTTTGCGGGATCTTTTCGTTCCGGCTCTCTCTATCGATCTTGTGCTTGAAGAAGTCTGTAAGGTTATCCATATTTATGAGATTCGTCCGCGCCATATAGCGGTTGAAAAATTCACTGAAAAGCCTTATGGATTCTCTGCCGGAGAATCCCGTGCTCCCCTGAATTTCTCCTTCGGCGATCAGCGCTCGTCGTATCGGAGCTGTAAATTTTTTTTTATCCTCTTCTGATATCCAGCTGGGGATGATTCCGTTATATATCTCCATCTTCAGCAAAAGCCCGTTTTCATCGCAGAATTTTTTGTATCTTCTTATATCTGGAATCCATTCTTTAAGAGGATCGTAATCTTTTTTCTTAGGATCGTACAGTATCTTCATGCGTGAAGCGATAACTACGCGCGCAAAGTTTTCAAGGATTCGGGGGAGGAGGTGTCTGCGGACTGATTCGCCAAAAATGGTAAGGTATATATTTACCTCCGTAGATGGCTCCAGGACATACGGGATGGTATTATACTGAATTCTGCCCTGTAGCGATTCCATCCCCTTTGCGTTGATGACTTCTTTATCTTCAGGATTCATCAGCGCAAAGAAAAGAGAGTTTATAGGTTCTTCTATATCTCCCACTTTATGCACGCCTTCGCTGATAACATTGTGAAGTTCGGCAAGCCTTTCCTGATTTTCTAGTTTTACATCCATAAGCACATATACGCCGTTATTTGTCTTGGCCAGGGGCGAGTAGATATACCTTATTGAATTTGTTTCGAAAATACGGTCCAGTTTTTCCTGTATCGGATTATTGCTAGAATATCCACCCATAGGCCTTCCGCCAGGGGCAGGCCGAATCGGTTTGTCGCCGGGATTGAAGATGCTGACGCCCTCGCCCAAGCGCCTGTCAAATTTGTAGGACCTTACCTTTACCAGGTTCAAAACCTTGTCGAGCGAACCGAGTTTGTCCAATGATGACCAAAAAATTGCCCTACAGATTGTGCATACATCGCTCTTAAGCAACCAATCATACTGTTTTTCACGGAAGATTTCTGATTTTTGGGCTATTTCTTCCGGAAGCAACTTCAGAAGAAACTCACTTCTGGACTCTTTGGGAATTATAAGAATGGGGCAATCATGACTGGGGCATGGAATAATAAGAGTTTCGCCGCCTTCGGATTTTTGGGAGAAAAGATTTTTATCTATTTCCCAGACGACTTCAAATGTCATACCCTCTTTTGTGCTCGTGTATGCTTCAAACGACCGAAGCAGATTATTAAGAAACGTGCTTTTGCCGCAGCCTGAAGGGCCAAGATAGGCATACACCCTGTTTTGCTGAAAGCCCTGCCGCAGACTTTCTATCGTCCTTACGAATCTGTTGGCAAAGAGCCGGTCGGCAAAGAAGGGATTGTCCGCGTTTTCAACAAAAAGCTTTGAACAATCATATTTAACAAAGCCGATTGATTCGGGGTCGTCAGGATACTCATCCACTCCCTGACTAACATAACTTTTCACCATGTCGTGGAACAGCTGGAAAATGCTTCGCAAAGTCCTTCGGGGTTCCAGTCGCACCAGTTCCAAGTACTCTTCAAAACTTAATGTTTGCGGCTTTTCTCTTTTTTCAATTTCCGAGTCTAAAAATCCCAAAGCTTCCTTTGCGCTGGTCATTGTCTTTTCTCTCCTATGTCGTAAATTTTTAAAGGGCATTGCCTCAATTTTGAGCTCAAAAGTGTTCAAGCGCAAAATAGAAGAGCCAGCTTATCCTTTTTACAGGAAAGGAGAAAAGGCTGGCTTTTTAAAGGTTCAGTTAGTCATAATCGTATTGTTGCGGACTTTGGGAAAGAATCGTTCTTTCGACCCTTTTGTTTTCGCAGGTATAAAGAACCCTTACTTTTCTATGCTTTGGATTAAATCGGTTTTGCCACCGCTCCCACCAGTTATCCGGCAGCACCTCTTCATACTCGGTTGTTTCCAGCGCAACCCGTTTCCCCCAGAAAAACTCAAGGCCTATCAGAACCGTCTTGATGTACCTCGTATATAGCGATCTGCCTTCATAGATATGGTCAAGATACAGTTCGCCGTCTTGTGCCTTTGCCTTTGTTTGTTCGCCAAAATCAATGTTTGGCGGGTGGTAAAGCATTCTGTTGAGGCGTTCGCGGTATTCTTTGCCGCTTTTGCTTTTAATGTATATTTCGGCTATATCCCAGCGCGCCTGGCTTGGGCGAACGCCGGCTATCCAGAGCTTGTTTTCGTCAACAAAATCCTGAAAGTCCTCATCCGAAAGAAAGTTGACGAGGAGATAGTCGTTTAAGTATTTTCCCGCTTCAAAAAGCGCCTTTTTTCCGTACGCTTCCCCGCAGTTTTTGTCGTAATCTTTTCGTTCTTGTATGCCCTGAAGCAGTTGGTACTCGCGGGAAAGTTTACCTTTTCTCGCGAGATCCTCAATAAACTCAAGAAGCAGTTTGCCGGATGCGTATGGATTGATACCGAACCTAGGGATAGAGACTACCCCAGCGTTTACTTTGGAATAATCCACTTCGTGTGTGCTCATCCTTTCGTCGGCCAGATACAGTCGTTCATGCCAGAGACTTGCCCAGCCCTCATGAAGAATTTTCGTCCTGAACTGGGGCTGAAAATAGAGCGAAGTTCTTCGGATGACCCCGATAACATCCTTCATCCATCTATTTTCTTCTTTTTGGAGGAATTCGGAATGCTCCAGTATGTGCTCGAAAAGATCTTTGGGTTGCGCCTTCCGTTTTTCTTTCCACTTTCGGAAAGTTTCGCTGAACTCCGGAAAGCGGCCGCGGAAGAAATTGTCTTCAAAGAAAGCGCGTTCGCCTTCCTGTTCTCCGCGCTCCCTCACAAAACGGTTGTACCGATCTATTTCGTCATAATAGAATTTTGGCTCAATGCTTTTTGCGTCGTATCTTTCCTTGAGGAATTGTCCAAAGTAGAAGTCTAGCTTTTCAGAAAAGAAACCGAAGACTTCCGGCTTGTCTTGCTTATCGCCTTCTTGCAATTCCTTGTGGTAGCCAACCAAATTGTCTATTGCGAGGGCAAACTCAATGACATAATCAACCCAGCGTTTTTTGGCGCCCAGTTCCTCGCGGATGTAGTTGATTAGCCGTTTATCCGCAAGCGCACTGCCGTAAAAGTCGTCGTCCCAGGTTTTTCTGAAGAAAACATTGTTTTGAAAGAGATGAATATGGCCCAAGACATGATAGAAAATCATGACATTAAACCAGTCGGCGTTGTCCTGATTATAGAATGAGATCGGAGGCCTTGTGTTGATGACGGTCTCGTAGGGATTGTGAGGGACAGCGTCGTACATCCACTTATTCTGTACCACCTCAATATCATGTACCCAGTAGTCGTATAGACTGGGAATCATAACCTTGGGGCTAAGCTCAAGCATGTCCTGATTGGTGACGATGTATTCAAGGGTATTGTCCTGAAACTTGAGGCCGGCGTCTCTTGCCCGACGCTTGCATTGTTCCATCTCAGCTTTTGCTTTCTGATCTAATATCTTCATCTCTTTCTCCCGCTAGTCCTGCGCAATGAGGATTTTGATGGCTTCAATGTTCATTTCGTCGGTTATCCTGCTCCAGTAGTTATTTGGCATAATATGCATGCGGAAGACATCGCGCATGCGAAGAATCTCGCCCCTTTCTACGTACTCTTCAAATATGGTCTTTATATTCTGACTTATGTAGTAAGGGTGCTTGAAAAGCGTTACGCCCATGCGGCTCGTATAGGTTAAAATCTTTTTGATTTCCGGAATTGCCTCTGTGCCGTCATCGCCGTCATCGCCGTCTGTGCCTTGGAAAAGATAAATGTTGTACTGACTCGCGAGGTTTTCGCCATCAACTATTTCGTTTACCTTCTTGTATGCCGAGGGAATGTATGTTCCGCCCCCGGAGTTGAAGTAGAAGTACTGCCTTGCCGAAACTTCCTGCGCGGCATGGTCATGCACGATGAATCGGGGAATCACCAGCTTTTCGTACTGCACCAAAAGCCAGGCGTAAATCAGCAGATGCTGGCTGACGAGGGCTCTCGTTGGTTCTCCCCACATTGACCCGGAGCAGTCCCGTACAAAAAAGACCACTGCCTGCGCCCGCCAGACTCTTTCTTTGTGAAAAACCCGGTATTCCTTATCTTGCGGCCGGACGATCATGTTTGTTATGTCGGGGTTGTCTTTATCAAGCCGGCCAATAGCAAGGTTTGTCTTTAAGATGTTGCGCTTCGTTTGGTTTTTATCCAAAACCTGCCCCGAACCCTTGTGTCGGTCGGTCAGATCGTAGGTATATTCTTCTGTGACAACCTTTTTCTGCTTGTCTCGAAGATTAGGGAGCTTAAGCTGCTCCATAAGTCTTTTGCCGGTTTCGTAAGCCTCTTCTTCAAAGTGTTCCGCATCGTCATCGCCGGCGCCCGGACTGCCGGGCTGATCGCCGTCCCCGTCCTCGTCTCCATCTCCGGAGCCGATATCGCGGATAGGTATTTCTCCTATCACATCCCCAACTTCGCCATCGCCGTGTCCGGGAGATTCTCCGATGTCCGGCTGGTTTTGAGCCGGGTATTGGGCAGACGGCAATTGAAGATTTGTTATGTTTTTAGGTTCAAATTCGGAGTGCATCAAATGTTCTTCCACGACATAGGGGATGCTAAGCACTTTCCCCGGGGCAGCGAGCACTCTTCGCCATTTTATTCTTCTTGGGAAGCCGTCCTGTTCTCTTTCCTTATCGCGTTTTACCAGATCTTCAATAGATTCAAGCGATGAAGTCTTGCCGAAGAGTTTTTGTTCGCGTAAAAATCTGGACAATCCGAGCCCTTTTTTAATCATTTCTTTTGCCGCAATCTGCATGCCCAGTTTATCAAGTTCGGTTATATGTTTGCCTTCCATCATTTCTTCTCCTTTCCGGTGATTTCAAAGTACAATATGAGCTGTTACGCTCATTTCCAAGGAAGCATGATATGCATCCTTCCTTGGAAATAAACCCCTCCTCAAGGGAGGGGTATGTTTTTAGCTCTCGTCTACTTTTTCAATGAAGTATTCAATCGTTTTCTGGGCACAGGTTTTGCAATAGCCGAGTTTGTTGAGCATCGTATCAATCATGCGGTTACGAATCTGCATATTTTCATCGTTGGTTGTGTTTGAGAGGGCCCCAACCAAGCTTGCGGCTCCCGCAACATCGGACTCCAGCCGCACATCGGTTACCGCTCTGACCAAGCTTTCGTTATCCATGAAGTCGTAATTTGGGTCAGTCGCGATTCTTTGGCCGTAGATTTTTCGGATGGTAGTGCGGTGGCTTTCCCGGGTCTCTTCGCTATTAAAGCCAAGTCGGGACTCAACGCTCTTAATAAATCGGTCATCCAATTTTATCGGTTTAAGCTCTCCGGTCTGGGGATCCCTATACCGCCAAGTTTTGTCGGGCCCTACCCTTTCATCGCCGATACCTATGATCATATTGACATACGCCATCACATCTTTGCGAATGGCGTCAGGATCGTCACGGAAAGCGTTGAAGATCGAAGTTTTTATCTCGCGTCGGTAGAGTTTGCGCGCCTCCGCCAGGTCCTTTGAAAACTTGTCCCGGTCCATTGACTCGCTGACCATGTCAAGAGTTTCCTGCTCAATTGCCCTAAAGCAATCCAGCGCAAAGAGGCATTTGCCCTCATGCGTCTCGGGCATGGCAAGCATAGTGTCCAAAGTTCTGCCAAGGCCGCGGTGCCCTATGCCTTTTTGCCCCCAGCGCGTGGTGACATCTTGGTTTGAGTTGAGCTGTTTTTTGATTTCAATAAGGGTTTTGATGTGTTTTTCTCCGGCGGTTTCCCCGGCTTCAAGCTTCATCATTTCAACCGGCGTGAGTTTTAAGCTACGAGGCAGGCGGGTTAAGGTCATACCTACCGAAAGGGCATAGTTCAAATTGGGATCGAAGTGCAGCGGCTCGCCCTCGATGGTGGTCCTTTTCCTTGTGCCAAGCACATAGGTTGTAAGCTGCCTCTGGAGCTTGTAATCGGTGTTATGCGAAACGTAGACAATGCTGCAGCGGTCTTTCATGGGCGCTTGTTCTTTTTCGGAGATAAAGCGGTTATACTCGGCGTTGTTGCTCGTAGCGATGATGAGGGTATCCACGGGCCAGCGATAGCCCTTGAGCTCGATAGTCCGGTTTTGTATTGCCTGAAGGTAGATATGCAGGAGGTCCGGCTTGTTCTTAAAGATTTCATCGGCAAAATGTATGCCGCCGCCGCCCACGCGGGCAAGAGCGCCCAGGCGCACGTCGAATCTATAAGGGTTTGACGTGTCTGTAAGCTGGATGCCGCGCCAGACATCTTCATCGCCTCTAAGATCCACGGCCGAGGAAGTAATTTTGTCCCCCGCGGAGTATTTGCCGGCAACAGTTCCAAGGTTCTCGTCTAGCGGAACGGGAACAAGTTGAATATGCGCAAGCATCTTTTCAATGTCGCCATTATAGTGATCGCGCATGTCACTCCAGATGTATGAAGTACATGCTCCGAGCGACCGATAGTCTTCGTACAGCCCCTCAACCGCGGTATCTGAAAAGCCGGCCTTCGCCAAGTACTCGCTGCTTTCGTCTCGCGACTCAAAGAGATTCATCGCAAGCAGAACAGGGTCTTCAAAGGTTTGCGATTGCATCACCCTAATATTTCCGTATTTTCCAAACTCGTCCATATTGACGAAGTTGAAAGTAAACCTTCTGTTTTCCTTTCTACCGATGAATTGGCGGTATTTACTACAGATGTATTCCATAATAAATGTCTTGCCGTTTCCGGGTTCGCCAACAAAAACAAGAGCAAGCTCCTTGGATGGCCCACCTTCGGATGCGTCTTTAATAAAGTTAACCAATTCGCTTATTTCTTCAAACCACCCAACTATGTGTTTTTGTCCTTGGCGGAAAAACCTAAAATCATATGCAGTTTGGCCGGAGCGGGCAATCTTATCTACGCCCTTTTCCAGAATCATGCGTGTAACACTGCGCGCGGCGCTCTCAAATTTTCGCTCACCCGCAAGAACCGCTTTGAGATGAAAACCAAGCCCTTGATCTTCGCGAATTTCCATGTCATATCCTCCTACTGATTCAGATTCTTAAATTGTTCGTAGAGTTCGTCGAGTTCGGCATCAGGACCTTCTTGCGCCAAGGTTTCTAGTTTTTCGCTTTTTTCACGCGCGTGGTGCGCTACCTTTTTGGCAAATGACTGAAGTGAGGGGTTGCGGAGCGCGGCGGTTTGAAGACGGTCAAGGGAACAATGCAACTCATGCAGCCGTTCTTTGGCGTCTTTTACGTCAGAGGCTTCGGCGTTGCCTGCGCATGCTTCTAATTGCCGTGTCTTTTCTTCAACTCGCACGAGCGCAGTATGAACTTTTTCAAATTCCCTAACGAATTCCTTGTCTTTTTCAGATACTTCGCCAGCTTGAGCCAACTCATAGGAAAATGATTCCATAAAGCTTGTCAGATTTTCTCTCCCAAACCGAGAAGCGGCATTAGCTATAAGTTCGTCAAATGCGGGCATTGCGCACCTCCCATCAAATTGTTTAAAGAACAGTGCTTTTTCAAGCGCGCCTCTTTTTGCATAAAACAAAAAGGGCAAATCAATTTTCCTCCTTAAATTTTCTGTCTAATCCTTATTAGGGATAGAGTCGAAAATCAGAGAAACTCTGATTTGCCCTTTCCTTTCTATAAGTCCATAGGGAAGATGCTTTTTACATCTTCTACACTTTGTATCTTTTTACGATAAATGCTGTCAAGTGTTGCAATTTATCTATTATGTGGTTAAATAGTTTGGTTATGCAAAAGGACCGCGCGCTCTATAGATTTTTCGAAATGCTCCCCGGTATTTTTATTTGGGGTACTTTTGCGCTGGCGTTTTTTCTTTCGTGGTCAAATCCGGTTTTTGTGGCGTTTTTTATACTTGCCTTTGATCTGTATTGGATTTTTAAGATAGCGTACTTTTCCATACACACAAGATCCGCGTATAAAAGGATGAAAGAATATATGAAACGAGATTGGCTGGCGGAGGTCAAGGCGTTGCCGCCGCGACTGCTTACTACCTCACCCCCTTCCCCCCTCTCCTTAGTAAGGAGAGGGGGGACCGAGGGGGGTGAGGTGGGGGTTAGTCATAATGACCTCTGGCATCTTGTCATCCTACCGATGTACAAAGAACCCTATGATGTGGTGCGTCCGGCCATTGAAGCAATAGCAAAATCTCATTGGCCAAAAGAAAGGATGGTCGTTGTGCTTGCGCAAGAAGCGTCCGCGGGCAGGAGTGGCGAAGTGATATCGCAAAAATTGCTTTCGGATTTTAGGGGAGAGTTGCCGAATTTTTACGTAACTTTGCATCCCGCAAATCTTCCGGGCGAAATGCCGGGCAAGGGATCAAATGAGCGCTTTGCCGGGCTATGGATAAAAGATAATTTTATAGACCCCAAGATTATCCCGTATGAGAATGTTATTGTTTCTTCGCTTGACGCGGACACTGTAGTTTTCCCTCATTATTTTAGCTGTCTCGCATATAATTATTTAACTTGCGAAAAGCCCCTTCGTTCCAGTTTCCAGCCAATCCCGCTTTTTATAAACAATATCTGGGAAGCCCCCGCGATTTCCAGAGTCGTGGCGTTTTCTTCCACTTTTTGGCACACAATGAATCAGGAGAGGCCGGAGAAGCATCTTACGTTTTCTTCGCACGCTATGCCGCTCAAGGCGCTCGTTGACATCGGATTTTGGCAGCCAAATGTTGTCTCCGAAGATTCGCGAATTTTCTGGCAATGTTTTCTGCATTACGATGGGGATTACAGGGTGGTATCTCTTTATTATCCCGTTTCAATGGACGCGAATGTCGCAAGGTCCACGCTTGGGTCGCTCAAAAATATCTATAAGCAGCAAAGAAGATGGGCGTATGGAGCCGCGGACATTGCTTATTTTCTTTTTGGATTTCTAAAAAACAAAAAAATCCCCAAAAATCTTATGTGGCAGTATGGATTCTATACCGCGGAAGGATTTTTCTCTTGGGGCACGCACGCGATTTTAATCTTTGTTCTTGGCTGGCTTCCGCTTGTTTTAGGAGGAGAAAGTTTCAACACGACTATACTTTCGTATAGCTTGCCGAAAGTAACGCGTACGCTTCTTGCGATTGCGATGCTCGGCATTATGTCGTCGGTATTTTTGAGCATATTGATTCTCCCTCCTAGGCCCCGAGAATATGGCAAATGGAAATATGCCCTCATAGCAATTCAATGGTTTTTGGTGCCGGTAACCCTCATTGTATTTGGCTCTTTTCCCGCGATTGACGCTCAAACCCGCCTTATGCTCGGCCGTCGCCTCGGCTTCTGGCCGACGGAGAAGTTTAGAAAATGAAAACCTCAAACCCTGTAACACGGAAATGATAACTTCAGGGTAGCGGGAAGTAGAAA
>CAYJWU010000006.1:10781-34206 GCA_964374025.1 uncultured Candidatus Saccharibacteria bacterium | reverse complement strand
AGCGGTCCGATGGACATCGGACAGGTGATAGGTTCGAATCCTATACCGCCCACCATGACACCAAAAGTTGTGTATGAAGATAAGGACATAATAGTAATCGACAAACCAGCAGGACTTGCGGTACATTCGTCGAGCGAAAATGACAAAAGGGAGACGGTGGTCTCTTTTTTGGTTGCGCACTGCCCCGACATAAAAAACGTCGGCGAGAACCCCCTGCGTCCGGGTATTGTGCATCGGCTTGATAAAGAAACTTCGGGGTTAATGGTTATTGCCAAAAACAACGAGGCGTTTTTTGAACTTAAAAAACAATTTCAGGAAAGAAGAGTAGAGAAAAAATATATCGCGTTGGTTTCGGGTTCGCTTGAGCGGGATAAAGGGATTGTAACGACACCGCTTGTCAAAATGGGAACTCGGACAAGAACATCGTCGGATCCGAGCAAAACAGCCGTTACAGAGTATAAAGTTATCGAAAGATATAAAGACTATACCCTTGTTGAGGTCCGGCCAAAAACCGGCCGACAGCATCAAATTCGCGTGCATTTTGCCTCTATAAATCACCCTGTGGCTTGCGACAAACTATACGGCCGAAGGGCAAAAAAATGCCCGGCTGGCTTAGCCAGACACTTTCTCCACTGCACCCACTTGAAGTTTCAGCTCAAAAGTGCTTTAATGGAATTTGAGAGCGAATTGCCGGATGATCTTAGGAGAACGCTAAATGCACTAACATGAATAAACTTCAATTATTCGCGCAACGATATACAAAACAAAATATCCCTCCGCTTCGGACTGGAGACACTGTTCGCGTACACGAAAAAGTAAAGGAAAAGGAAGGCGAGCGCATACAAGTTTTTGAAGGGGTTGTTATAGCGAGAAAACACGGCAAGGGGCTAAACGGAACCTTTACGGTGCGTAAAATTTCGGCGCATAGAGTTGGCGTTGAAAAAACCTACCCTATACATTCACCGAATATCCAAAAAATAGAAGTGGTAAAACACGACAAAATACGCCGCGCGAAACTCTATTATCTTCGTGATCTTAAGAAGAAAAAGAGGAAAAAGCCCTCCAAGATGCTAGGCCTTATGTATGAAGAAGTAGTAGAACAAACCGAGGAATCTCCGGAGGTCAAAAAAGCAGAATAAACTGCCCAGGTGGTGGAATTGGTATACACAGCAGCTTGAGGGGCTGTGTCCGCAAGGACGTGCGGGTTCAACTCCCGCCCTGGGCACCAAGAAAGACTCTGTACAAACGCTATATCGGAAACTAAAAAAGGTCAGTTTATATCTGACCTTTTTGAATTGCCTCTCGGATTTTTCGCCTCAAGACTTTGCCAAGAGGATTTTTGTACGTATCTAATATGGATGATGTGATAAATTTGAACTCTCGGGGGATCTCGAAGTTTGAAATACTGTGCGATACATGATCAAAAAGCTCTTTAGATAATACCCTGGAATCCGAATTAGGATCCGCAAGTACGATACAGGCGACGAGCCTCTCTGCTAACTCATTATCATATAACCCGACGACCACTGCCTCTTTTACTGCCGCGTAAGTTTCAAGCGCGCGCTCAACCTTGCTTGGATATACCCACTCGCCATTTATTTTCACCATATCGCTGATGCGATCAGTGATGTAGAGAAAACCGTCTTTGTCCATGTATCCGATGTCTCCGGTGTAGAGCCATCCGTCACGAAGTACCTTCGCGGTTTCTTCCGGCTTATTCCAGTATCCCTTCAAGACCTGCGGACCGCGCACTACTATCTCCCCTTCCTGCCCCGGCTCAAGAACTGCTGCGCTTGTAAGATCCACGATTCGAACTTCTGTCTCGGGAAGTGGCTTCCCCACAGAACCTTCTTTAAAATCGCTTGGCGTGCATACGGATACTACTGGCGAAGCCTCGGAGAGGCCATATCCCTCGAGAATCCTTGCGCTAGAAATTTCTTCAAATTCCTTGCGTCTTTTAGGCGGAAGCGCTCCTGCGCCATTTATAAAAATCTTCACAGATCGAAATGTCTTCTCGTCTAAAAGGTTTCTCTGCTCGTTTAATCTCTCATATAACCGTGGAATACTTGGGATAATAGTAACTTTATACTTTGCGACCCATGGCAACCACCCCCCTATGTCCTGCGGATCGGCCACAAGCACAAGGGTTCCTTCCTGCGCAAGTAAAGTACTCTGCATGGCAACTGTTAAACCGTACATATGGAAAAATGGGAGAACGCCCAATACCACTTCTTCTCCGTGCGAAAGAAAGCGCGAAAGCTGCGCGTTTGCCTGTAAAATATTGGAGAGTAAATTCTTATGGCTTAACATGACGCCTTTTGGGGTGCCCGTTGTGCCGGTCGTATATTGAAGGTGCGTAAGTTCATTTTCGTCCGCATTCATGCCGGGGAAAAAATCAAACTCCGGAATATACCTCCTCAAAGAGCTAAGGTCGTAGAGCCACTGCGCCTTTTCGTCAATCTTTATCCAGCGCCCTTCGTGACGCAGCTTTATCGGAGCAAGGCGCTTAAGTATGGGCGGCATGAATTCATGCGGAGCCGTCAGGATAACTTTGGTTTGTTGATTCTCTATTTCTTCTTGAAGTTCCTTTAGGAGAGGGAAATAAAAATCAAAGGCCAGAATTATAGCGGGAGCCGCATCTTGAATTTGCGCTCTGATCTCGTCCGGGACATGTACGTTTCTATCTCGTACGCTATAGGAACGCGGTATGGTAAGAAGATTTACTGGCGTTACGACAGCGCCCGCGAGTATCGCTCCATAATACGCGAACACAAACTGGGGGACATTCGACATCATAAGCGCTACGCGATCCCCTTTTTGCACTCCTAGGCTTATGAACACCTCCGCAAAGAGTCGCGCGAATCTCCCAAGGTCTTTGTATGAGAATTTCTTTCCGTAATAAATAAGAGCCGTCTTTGAACTTTGGGTATGTTGAAAAAGAGCTCGAGAGATATTCACCTATACACGCTCCGATGCGCCGCGGCCCAACAGTAAAACATTCTTCAAAGCTTCCTTCGCGGCAAGAAGTGTGTTTATCTCGTTTGTGCCATCGAAAATCGTGTTCACCCTTGCGTCCCTCAACATGCGGGATATCACCGTATCGTGCATGTATCCTGAACCCCCAAATATCTGAAACGCAGTATCAATTACCTTCATAGCTTGGAAAGTACAGAATACCTTTGCCTCTGCTATTTCCCTGCGGGCATCCTCTCCGGCCTCGACTTTAACTGTTGCAAATCGAAGCGCCGACTCGATTGCAAAAACAGATATACTCATTTCTCCGAGTCGCTCTTGGATCATCTGTTTCTCGTAAAGAGATCTGCCCTCCACTTGCCGAAAAACACTATACTCGGCTGCAAGGTCAAACGCTTCTTTCGCCTCGCCAAGCGCAACCGCACAAAGGCCGAGACGGCTTCTATTAAGGGCCATCATCGCGATCTTAAATCCCTGCCCCACTTCTCCCAAAAGGTTTTCTTCTGGTATACGGGCGTTAGAAAAATCTAAAGTTGCGGTGTCAGACGCATGCAGCCCAACTTTCTTGCCCACGCTTTGCCTGCCGAAGCCCGGAGTGTCCTTGTCGACAATAAATGCCGAGATTGTTTTGTTATCTCCCGGGGAACCTGTCTGCGCAAACACCACCACAAAATCAGCAATTGTACCGTTTGTAATGAAATGCTTCGATCCCTTTAAAATCCAGCAGTCCCCATCTTTTCTCGCGGAAGTTTTCATACCCGCTACATCCGATCCCCCGCTTTCATCAGTAAGGGCAAAGGCCCCTATCTTTTCTCCGCGGATTGCAGGCACAAGATACTTTTGTTTCTGCGCTTCGTTTCCCGCGATATCAATGGCGCCGCATGCAAGAGCGGTATGCGCCCCGTAAAAAACAGCACAAGACGCATGCGCGCGAGCAATCTCTTCGGCAATAATATGCGCCGCGTGCGCGGTCATGCCCTGGCCGCCGTAAAGTTTGGGAAAAGTAGTCCCGAAAAATCCAAACTCCGCCATCTTTTGGATAAGATCGCGGGGGATTTCTCCGTTTTCTTCCATGGAAGAGACACGCGGAAGTATTTCTTTACGTACAAATTCCCGAACGCCTTGGCGAAGCATTGTGTGCTCTTGGGAAATATCGGCGACAGGATCGGAAATTCGCAAAAACTTCCGCATTCTTAAAGCGGCCTCATCGGTAAAAAGCACATCGATAAAAACCTCATGCTCGAGGGCCAATCCCGCCTCTAATGGAAGCCCGACTCCCAAAATAGCAGTGAGCAGGGCATTAACCGCGTAAACAGATTTATTTTTGCCCAAGGCGCGAATCTGCTTAAGATCTTCGTCTTTTAGGTTTAAGCAAACGCTATCTGGAATAAGCTTTTGCTGTTGCGACCCCGCGCATATCTCCTCGGCATAATCTTTTGCCATACCGATAAAAGTATTTGAACCTTCGGGTATAAGCACCTTATCTACGATGCCAAGCTCGAACGCGCGGTGCGCGGAGACTTTTTTTGCGTTTCCGCCGATAAGTATCCCAAGGGCTTGACTTGCGCCGATAAGACGCGGCAAGCGCTGCGTACCGCCGAGTCCTGGTATCACACTAAGGTCAATTTCAGGGAAGCCGAATTTTGCGTCTTGCGACGCAAGCCGTACCTTGCAGGCGAGGGCAAGCTCGAGGCCGCCCCCAAGACAAAATCCGTCAATTACGGCAATAGTTGGCTTTGAACATGAGGCGAGACGTTCCGCAACAGTCTGAATTTCCCTAATGCGCAGATCCGCGGCTTTACGGTCTCCCGATACGACAAGCTCATAAAGCTCGCTCACATCAAAACCGGCGCAAAAGTTTTGCCCTTGGCCAGTCAGAATAATGGCGGAGATCCCTTTGTCTTTTTCGCACTTTGTCAGTGCCTTATCAAGCTCCCCGAACATCGCAAGATTCATTGCGTTATACTTTGCGGAGTTTTCAATAAGGATTACTCCTAAATTCCCGGATTTCCTAAACGTAACTCCCATTTCCATACCTCCAAGTTTAGGGATTTATTTAGCTCCTCAAATTGTGAAAGAGCTCATGTTTTTATAACAAAAAACCCCTTGCCTCACAAGGGGTCTACCAGTCTTCAAAAAAGGGGCTTTCCTCCGCTGCTTTATCGCGCAGAATCTGTGCGGGAGAAAATCTGGGACCGTAACGTGCTTCAAGTTCCCTAAGCTCCTCAACAACAGCTCCAATGCCAAGCGAATCCGCATAATGGAGAGGGCCGCCTATTTGAGCGGGAAATGCTATCCCATATACACATGCCTTCTCAATATCTTCAATCGCCGCCAACCCTTCTTCGAGACATCGAGCTGATTCGTTGACCATAGCGAGCATCATGCGCCTGAAAATATCTTTGGGATCGCCTGCTCCTCGATTTTTGAATAGACGGGCAAGGATGCTCTCGATGGACTCGTAGTCATCTTCTCTAGCCAAATCATATCTATATATCCCGGCTCCGCTTTTTTTGCCGAATCTTTCTTGACCGGCAAGATACATAAGAAGCTGCGAGGGGTTCATGCGCTCCCCGTATTCTTCGTGTAATGCCCGCGCTATACTTCGCGCAACATCCAGCCCCACCACAGTATCCAAAAGCATAAAAGGGCCCATGGGCCAGCCGAAGCTTCGCGCTGTTTCATCTATAACGCGCGGATCAACATCTGCTTCCCCAAGAGCAAGTGCCGCTTCATTAAGATAGGAAAAAAGAATGGGGTCTACTAAAAATCCTCTGCGGTCTTTTACTCTGATCGTCGTCTTTCCCAAAACGTCCCGCACAAAAGCAAATACAGTATCAAGGGTCTCTTTGGAAGTCTTATCTCCGGGTACTATTTCAACAAGCGGCAGAGTTGTTGGCGGATTAAAGAAATGCGTGCCAATTACCCTGTCTGGCCGGGAAGTGAAAGCAGCAAGCTCGGATATAAGGAAGCTGCCGGAAGTGGTTGATGCAATGATGCCGTGCGCGGGCATTATCTTATCAAGGGCCTCAAGGACTTCCCCCTTGGTTAGAAAGTCCTCCCACACTGCCTCAATTGCAAAATCAACTTCGGAAAATGGGTCGTACTCCGCGGTTGTCAAAATCAATCTCTTCTGCAGCTCGGCCTCATCAAAAGAAATAGTCCCCCTCGTAACGAGCTCATCCAATTTTGACGAGAGCGCTTGCCCGACATTTTCCGCAAGTTCATCTGTTCGCTCCTTTACAACAACAGGGATGTGCTCGCGCGCAAATAGCCGGGCAAGGCCGCTCCCCATTACTCCTCCGCCGATAATACCCACTTTGTAGATCGCTGTCATTTCTTCCTCCTTCTGCTTCCGCGGTAATTTTTGATGAGCATGGCTCCGCCCTGTCCGCCGCTTACACACATTGAAATAATAGCGTACTCTTTGTCATACTCTTTTAGAATATATGCCGCTTTAACCGCTAAAATCGCGCCAGTCGCTCCTATTGGATGACCAAGGGCAATCGCGCCGCCCCATACATTTAGCTTCTCGTCAGGAATGCCCAGTTCCTTTTGGCAGGGAATGCACTGCGCGGCAAAGGCCTCGTTTATCTCAAAAAAATCTATGTCTTGGACGCGCATACCAACCTTTAGGAACAGTTTTCTAATCGCGGGGATTGGCCCCTCGCCCATGTAGAGCGGATTGAGCCCGACATACGCGTAATCTACAATTTCTGCAATGGACTCAAGGTTTAGGCCCTTTGCTCTTTTTTCGCTTATGACAAGCATTGCGGCTGCCGCGTCGGAGAGCTGCGAAGAGTTGCCGGGGGTAACCGTGCCGCCGTCTTCTTCTTGCGTAAAAAACGGAGGCGGGGAAAGCAAAGCAAGAAATTCCTTGTTTGCGTCGGGCCTTATGCCCTGATCCTGCGTAATTACCCTTTCCCTTTTCTGTCCCATTGCGCCTCTTTCCAAAACCTTCACCGGGACAATCTGATCCTTGAATCTTCCTTCCCTTTGGGCTTTGAGCGCTTTCCTGTGGGAATCAACGGCAAAACTATCTTGGGCTCCCCTATCAATTCCATGTTTATCGGCAACATGCTGCGCAGTCACGCCCATATGCTCTTTATGAATCGGATCGGTGAGTCCCCTCACCAAAGGATCGACAATGACTCCGTCTCCGATTCCAAGGCCCCATCGGGCCCTGGGTATTGAATGTGGCCAGCTAGACATGCTTTCTGCAGCGCCCACAAGATAAACTTCGCCATCCCCCGCCTTAATTGCCTGCGCGGCGCTTGTTATAGCGCGGAGACCAGTTGCGCAATTTTGGATTATGCCATAAGCAGTTACCTGTTCCGGGATTCCCGCAAGCAAAGCGGCAACTCGTCCGGCAGTCGGGGCATCAAAGTCAGTAAAGCATGGGCCCCCTATAACCTCGTCAATCAAAAAGACATCGATTCCGCTTCTTCGAATCACCTCGCGAAAGCATTCGCTTAAGAGTATATGCGCGGGCACATCGCGGAACGCGCCATCCCTGTCCACTTTGCCAATTGCCGTACGCACCGGGGATGCGATTAAGATCTTTGATTCCATGTATTTCCTCCTTTTCTCGTTTTAATCTTCACTGGCATCAAGGGCAAATTCTACAATTGCTTTTCTAAATCCCTCGGGCTGCTCGAGGTAAACGAGATGCCCGGTTTTCGGAAACACGCGTAATACAGCATTTGGAAAGTGTTTCACTGCGCGGCGTGCTTGTTCTACCGGAAATATCGGGTCGTTTTCTACCCAGAGCAAAAGGGTAGGAATGGTGATTTTATGAAGTTCTGCCTCTTGAATGATGTGCTTCCTCTGGCCGCGGATATTTACGCCATACCGAAGCAACCCAAGAGTGTTTCTGCGCAGTTCTGCTTTAGAACGGATTTTCGCAAATTCCTCCACTAACCTTTCCGTTATGATGCGCTTGTCGTACACAAGTTGCTCCAACATCTTACGTACAAACTTTGGCCTTGAAAAATACTCGCCGACAAACGGGAGTGACATAAATCTCAATAATATGGACATCCTCTTGCCAAGTCCCGCGGAACCAACAAGGATGAGCTTGCGAACTCTCCCGGGGTAGTCAAACGTATAGCGCATAGCTATGAGTCCCCCGAGCGAGGTCCCCACGCATACAAAATTATCCAATCCCAACGCCTGGAAAAATTTCTCTAAAAACAAACTGCTAAACTCAAGGTTTAGCTCGTCTTTTTGAAGGGCACTTGAATACCCATGTCCGGGGAGATCGAGCGCGTACACGGTGAAATTCCGTGAAAGTGAACGTATGTTCCCTTCCCAGACAATCATAAAGCCTCCCAGGCCATGAATAAGCACCAGTGGCTCGCCCCTTCCACTCTTTGAGTACCTGATTTGCTTCCCGTCTATATCTATAAACTTTGCCATCGTGTACCTCGCGAATGGATAATTTTTTCAGTTTTTAAAGAGAAGATATACCACAAGTATATCAATGCATAATGCCCAAATCCTTGCCTAAAGTCAAGTTTCGAGGTAAAATATGCCTATTGGGCGCGTAGCTCAGTTGGTAGAGCGACTCGTTTACACCGAGTAGGCCTCCTGTTCGAGTCAGGACGCGCCCACAAAAAACTTATCCACATCAAAAACCGAACGTCCTGTGTTATACTTATAAGTAATGAGAAAGGATAAAAGTAAAGCCCTAAAATTGCGACTGAAAGGTTACAGCTATAATGAGATAGCTCGCCTCTTAGGTGCGCCTAAGGCGACACTATCAGATTGGTTCCATGGTTTGGAACTATCCGAAACTGCGCGCGCGAGGCTACGAAAACGAGTGGCAGAGGCATCGTTGCGTGGCCTAACTAAAAAGAATAAACTACAAACCCATGAAGCTCAGAAACGTGCCGCAAGAATTAGAAGCAGTGCACGCGCGATGATTAACAAATTATCCCATAAAGATCTACTCCTGTTAGGGGCATCACTCTATTGGGCAGAGGGATATAAGCGGCTTATTGTTAAAAATGGCAAGGAACGAAGTTATCACCCTATTGCCTTAACAAATTCCGATCCAATTTTAGTAAAAATATTCATAAAATTTCTTAAAAGTATATGCGAAATACCCGAGGAAAAAATTTTCGCAGATATTCGAGTATTCGAACACATGAATGCGGATACTGTTTTTGACTACTGGGTAAAAACAACAGGATTACCGAAAAACAATTTCCGAAAGCTCTACTACGGTATTAGTAAATCAAGCCAAAATAAAAGACCCTACAATCGGCTCCCCTATGGAACAATACAGATTAGAGCGAATAACACCCAAAAATTTCACCAAATAATGGGCTGGATAGAAGGGATAAAGTATGCTATATAACAAATATTAAGCCGCGGTAGCTCATTGGTAGAGCTGAGGCCTAAACTCTTTGGGCAATTCAGTGGCAACACTGAATAAAAAATTGGGTGAATTCGGGGAAACCCTTCGATAAACTAAGGGCAATCCCGAGCCAAGCCGGGAAGGGCAAAGATTTCCCGGAAGGTGTAGAGACTAGCGAGTGAGTCCCAACAATAATCTCGCATAAGCGCCCAACCCCGCAGCTGCGGGGATGATATAGTCCGACCCTTGGAGTAATCCAAGAAAATTGCTCGGAAGAGCCTTGAGTAGGGGGTTCGATTCCCTCCCGCGGCACAAATAATAAAATCCAGCTTCTGCTGGATTTTATTATTTGGGGACGCGGGGAGCGAGACAACTGCTTGTCTCGCGATCGGGAATCGAAAGCCGCAGCATTTCCCAAGCGAAGCGAGGGAAGTGAGGCGGGGTCGCGACTCCGCCGAAGGCGGAAGTTGTGACCGATTCCCTCCCGCGGCACCAAATGTAACTTTTGGTCGGTTCGCAAACTCTGACCACGGGAAAACGTAGGCAACATCTATGTTTTTTTGTTCCACATGGAGATTCGCACATGAAGGGTTATTTTTGTTACGGGAAAGGGAGGATAGAGATTTTTAGAATTTGCAGTTGTATTTTTTTCTTAAATTGCTAATATAGTTCGAGGTTTTAAGGAGGTCGTGCGTGAAAGAACTGCGTGAAAAAGAGTTAGAGCTTGCACATTTCATCACCAAGAATAAAGAAAATATTGCTCATGAAATATGGATGCGGTTCCTTCAAAAACTTTTTGAGGATCTTACAAAGTTCGAACAACCGTTAGGACACGGCACATTTTCAGATTACCTTGAAAGTATTCTTATGCATGGATTGGGTTCGTACAAACCAAAGAACGCATTCTCGCCAAATATTACAAGTATGTGTGATTTGCATAAAAAGGATGGAGTTATAGCATCTTATGCATTTGCAACACGAAATAGAACAGATATGCTCGCTGTTGATGCCGCCAAAATCACGGGGAGAGATGTAATATCGAGATATGCGGGAGTAAACCCATTTTTCAAGGTGTGGTGGCGAAGACTTTTATTAAGGATTATGGGGCGGCTTTACAACATAAAGCGTGGTAACCCATCTGGTTTTCCTGTTCTGTTAATTTATGACGGTAATAATGAAGCCGAGTGCGAATACCGCAATAAAAACATACCAAGCGAAGTAAACTGCAAGACAATCCTTACCTCCAATGCTCTTCGTTACATTCTTGTGCCTGCAGAACATATTTTGGTAATTCACGAACTCCTCAATAAATACGCAATATGTGCAAGAGTGCTACCCATGGAACTATTTGAATTACAGGAGATTTTCAATAGTTAATAAAACGGCACACCAACTTCGTGCCGTTTTCTTTTTTTACTCTGTTGTGCTACCCTCAAATTGAAGTACGGCATAATCCTGTAGTTTCTCTAGGAGACCGAGTACAAAAATTCGCATACCATCCTTATCTGGCACCATTAATAAATAATCGGGGCCTGACCCCGATTATTTATTTTTGACATACGTATTTGCGTTTCTTAAAAATTACTGCTATTAAATCATCATGGAGTTACCTTGAAAACTTATAGCCATACTTATAGATAGATGGAGGTGAATTATTATGGCCACGGAAAAGTACATATATAAATTCGGGGGGGGAGCTGCCGAGGGAGATGCTTCAATGCGCGAGCTCCTTGGGGGGAAGGGAGCAAATCTCGCAGAAATGTCCCTTCTTGGATTACCGGTGCCTCCGGGATTTACAATCACGACAAAGGTGTGCTGTAATTTTCTGAATGTAAGATCGCTTCCTTCAAACTTCACCGGGAGAATTAAAAAAACGCTCCGGTGGCTTGAGCAGGTATCGGGTAAAAAATTCGCCGGCGCCGAAAACTTTCTGCTTGTTTCCGTTCGTTCCGGCGCACAAATTTCTATGCCCGGAATGATGGACACGATTCTCAATATAGGCCTGAACGACAAAACAGTAGAGCAACTCGCGCAAAAAACAAACCCGCGCTTTGCCAATGACTGCTACAAGCGCCTCTTGCAAATGTACAAAAATACCGTAAAGGAAGAACTTCCGCAGGATCCATGGGATCAGCTTGTAGGCGCCATCAGTGCAATATTTCGTTCTTGGAACAACCCCCACGCAATTGCCTACCGGCGAGACAAGGGCATACCCCAGAATCTCGGTACTGCCGTCACAATACAACAGATGGTATTCGGCAATCTAAATGAAAATTCGGGAACAGGCGTGTATATCACAAGAAATAAAAACACAGGCGAGCCTAATCCAACAGGAGAATGGCTCGCGCTCGGCCAGGGCGAAGATGTAGTTGCCGGAGGAACCCTAGTTGAACCAATAGAATCTTTCCGTAAGAAACATCCCGAATTATTCAACCAACTTCACGGGTTTGGATGCGACCTGGAGCGCCATTTTCGCGATATGCAGGATATAGAATATACCGTAGAAGACGGGAAATTATATCTTCTCCAGACGCGCTCCGCCAAACGAAGCCCTGCCGCGCACGTAAAAACCGCCGTAAATTTCGCGGAGGAGGGCCTAATCTCGCAAGATGAAGCTATTCTTCGCATTAATCCCATTGACCTGGAAAAAGTACTCTACCCATCTGTCGATCTTGAAAAAGCGGAATCTCCCATAGCTTCGGGCATTGCCGCTTCTCCGGGAGCTGACTGGGGGGCCGTAGTCTTTACCCCCCAAAAAGCCGTTGCTATGCGCAATGAAAAAACCATACTTGTGCGGGAAGAGACATCTGTTGAAGATTACGAAGGCCTTGCCGCTTCCGCGGCTATATTAACCTCCAAAGGAGGTCTTTCAAGCCACGCGGCATTTGTTGCCTCCGACATGGGCAAGCCCGCGGTTGTGGGAGCAAATCTGGATGGCGTCGCGCTAAAGGAAGGAGATATCATCACTGTTGACGGCAGTAACGGCCTTGTTTTCAAAGGTCAGGCGCCTCTTATATATCCTGCACCGAGCCGAGAATTTTTAACGCTCCTTTCGTGGGCGAGCGAACGAAAACTGCTTGGCGTACGCGCAAACGCGGATGAAGGCAAAAGCGCGCAAACCGCAAAGGATATGGGGGCCGAGGGCATAGGCCTTGTCCGCACCGAGCATATGTTTAAAGACAAAGAACGACTGGCCGCTCTTCAAGAATTCCTGCTTTCGGGAGGCAAGGACGCGGAAAGGGCTCTTTTAAAAATTCAGGAGTTTCAAAAACGGGACTTTTTAAGAATATTTTCCGCGATGAAAGAATTGCCTGTTACGGTACGCCTCATAGACCCTCCGCTTCATGAATTTCTCCCGCATAATAAAAAAATTTCAGAAGCAAATCCAATGTTTGGCCATAGGGGCTGCCGGCTTGGCATAACAAACCCGGAACTCACCCGAGCGCAATCCCGCGCTCTTGCTCACGCAGAGGCTGAAGCAATAAAATCCGGATTAAAACCAGCGCTTGAAATAATGATCCCGCTTGTATCAGACGAACGGGAACTAGCTCACCAGATTTCTATTATCAGGGACGAGTTTCGCCTCGCGGAAAAAGAATTAAATATGCGCCTCCCCTACTCTATAGGAACTATGATTGAACTGCCGCGCGCGTGTCTTATTGCGCAAAAACTTGCCAAAGACGCCGAATTTTTCTCCTTCGGAACAAACGACCTTGTGCAGTCAACTTATGGATTATCGCGGGATGACGCGAATACTTTCCTTCCTCATTACATTGAAAATCAGATATTCTCACACGACCCATTCCGCACTATAGACGAGGAGGGCGTGGGCGAACTTGTAAGAATGGCGATTGAGCGCGGAGGAAGCGCGCGAGGGAATTTAAAAATTGGAGTATGCGGCGACCACGCGGGGGACCCGAGAAGTATACAATTTTTCCACAAGGCCGGCATAGATTACGTAAGCTGTAAAATACAAAGGATTCCGACGGCAATAGTTGCGGCAGCCCAAGCCGCGATCAACAACAACTCAAGGGCCCGATAAACTGGGCCTTTTATTTTTTTTATGATATATTATACTACGGATATCACACCATGCTATGATGTCTGTAGAAGTAAAATGCGGGTATAGCACAATGGTAGTGCATCTGGTTGCCAATCAGAGTACAGGGGTCCGATTCCCCTTACCCGCTCAGATGAAAGTTTTGTGTTTGTAAAAAAACAGGGTGTGCGCAAGCTTACTCTTACGTACACCCCTAATGTTAGTAGTTCCCATCCTGCAACACGATGACCCCTTCCTCCTTGAGACTGACCTCATGAAGGGTGAGAGGATTCCCCTTTGGCTGACGACCCGTAAGGCCGTGTTCTGATATCAACTTCTTCTCAAGTAGGTTCCTCGCTGACTCTTCGTTGTAGGCTACTACGACCGCAGATACTCCAACGGGCCAGTGACCCTCAAAATCTTTGCAGTAAAAAACCTTCGTCTCCATTGCTCCCTCCTTTGACGTGTTTTAGCTGATTTCCTCAAGAACTGAAGATAACATATCATAACTAATCTACTGTGTCAAATTGGGAATAGGGAATGATTCTTTCGCATTCACAAAATAGATTCTAACATCGCGACATAACCCGCTCTATATGAAAACCGCGTGTTTATACGGTTTTTATGTTTCTTTTCCCCGATCGTAAAGCCCTTGGGACTAATACGGGATTAGTGAGGCTCTGCGGTAATCTGTCCTTGGGTTCGTCATCCCAGTCAAGCAAACCCTCTCCTGGGGATGGCCCATCGTCAAACATTGCCCGATAACGAACATTTTCATCGGGTGGGAGAATCGTTTTGGCCAGCAATTTTTAATTCCGAAAATGACTATGCGGTGTTTACCGCAGATACCTCTTCTATTTCGCAAACGCCCGCGACGCAGGCAAGCTCTTTCGCGCCTTGAGTAGAATCCCCTTTCTCGTATAATAGAATTTGAGAAAAATCAACGCGAGGGAGCTTGGCGACCAGCTCATTGTACCTTTCTTCATTTATTTCCTCATATGGAGCGAGCGCGTAGGAGTGTTCGGTGCGCGGAAGGAACGAAAGCCCTCCCAACATTTCCCAGTTTTTGTAAAGCCAATTCGCGGTATCAATCCACTCATCTTCGCCTACCGATACAGTCACTGACGGATTGTGCTCGGTATAATTATCTTTTACCATCTTCCAGTGTTCCAGCTGCCCAAGCGCGGAAACATTATCTCTTGTTATCGCGCTCTTCGGCGCTTTAACCGGGAATTCAATAACGTAAGTCACTGCTTTGTCCGCCGGCTGGCCGACTTCGGGATAATGTGGAAATTTTTGATCGCGAAGCATGTGGAAAAGAGGGTCTGTGGCGGAAATCCTTACCCGTCTTATATAATACTTTGCGTGGCGGGGATGCATGCCGCTTGCCGCGTCCACTAATTGCGACACAGTGCCCGACGGCTTAACGCAACTTATGCAGGTTGAGGCATTAATGCCAAACCTTTTCGCGTATTTTTTGTTTACCAAAATCGCTTTCTCTCTAAGCCCCTTCAAGACTTCCGCATTGCGGATTTGCGGGCAATCCCACTGGCCCGTTAGGGATACGCCCAAAAGCCGCTCTTCTTCGCAATTCTGCTTCCATTCTTTTGAAAGATACGGAAAGTGGGTAAGGGTAGATTGATATGTGCCCAGGATTGTCGCAAGGCGTATTTTGCGCAACAAGGTCTCGCTTGTGTCTTCTGCCCTACAAATAACTTCTGAAAGGTTACAAAATTGTTTTGAGCGCAAGACAATTTCTCCACAGTTATGAAGATAAGCCCCATTCCCATCAAAAGCATTGATACTCGGCACCTGACAATCATAAACATTTTTTTTCCCGCATGGGACAACTGCCGCAACTCGGGAACTAAACTTTTCGCGATTTAACTTTCGCCGATATTTTCCTATAAGCATTTCGAGCTTTTCTTTTTTTTCAGGGTCACTAAAACCTATCCCCGTCTGAAATCTCTTCAGATTATCACCCGAAATAACGAGTTCGTGATCTGAAAGGCAAAAATATTTCTTTAACCCCCCCTTGCCATTTGGCAGTAAACGCAAACCGGCGGGGCGACGATTTTTATAAATAGTACTGATAATACCCAATCTCGCCAACATACGCTGAGATATTCGAAGATTTGGCAATACGCTTGAAGCTAGTCTAATACTCACTCCTTTTTTTTGGGACCCTTGCACCGAGCCGTCAGCATCAAACCATCCCCTTAGGAAACCTTCGTAAAAGTCCGAGGAGGTCTTTTCAATTTCATTTGTTGCAACCTTACTGCCATAAGTTAGTCCATATGATCGGGCAAGTTTTCCTAAGCCAACCGACTGAACCCTCGCATATCCTGTCCTTGCTATATGGCCGGCTAAATCTCTTCTTCCCCCAACTGTTTCATGCACAAAATCAACGGCTTGCGTCATCATTATATTTTGGAATTTTCCCCAATAATCAAGATTGGCCTTTCCGCCCTTCTCGATATTTCCATCTCCAAGAAGACTGCCGATTAACCACCCTTCTGATTTCGTACCCCTGCCTTCCCAGCTCGCATCTTTGTGATTATGTAGCACAATCTCATCGCCCGTCGTAAGGTCCTTTACTTCTTTCCAGACATTGCGCTGAATTTTTCTGCTCCTATAATCAACTACTAAAACGCGATGATTTTGAGTGGCCTTAAAAGTAAATCCTCGCGCAGTTTTAATCTTAAAAACTTGCTTTCTTCCAGTTTTGAAAAAGCCCAAAGCTTGATATGCATTTCCATTGACCACCGCGAGAAATGGTTTGTCTATTAAATCTCTGACTCGCTTTGCTCCTTTTGAGGTCATCACCCATGTGTCGGAAGGAATACATGGGTTTGTGCCCGAGGTCTGAAAATACTTTTTGAAAACCTTCCAGCGCCTTTCAGGAAGCTGATGCTTTAGCCCCGCGCGGTTGAATATCCCGCGCTCCCCCGTCCCGCTCTTTGCAAGCGCCAGCCACTCTTCCATAAACTCCGCCGTTGTGGGTTTACGGTTATACGCGGCGGAATTATTGGCCATCTGCCGTTGCGGTTCAAAAAGATAGAACTGGCCCTCTTTGGCGTGCCGCATTTCTTTATCGTCAAGATCAGACAGACTAATCAAGGCGGACCTTCTCACTCCTCCCATCACAACGACTTCTCCGATTTTGCAAATAATATCGTGCACATCAATATTGGTAAGCCGTTTTCCCTGACGCGAAAAAATTTTTGCGCGGGCAAAATCAAGAAGCGCGCGAAGCGGATCAGGCCCCGAACTCTGACCGCCCATGGTATGGAGCCGCGCTCCTGCCGGACGAATTTTAGAGTAATCAAATTTAACATCGCCTCCGCCATACCAGGCCTTGAGACCAAGCGTGAGCGCATCTCCCCAGCCCTCCTTGCTGTCTTCAATAACGTAAATTTTGGCGGCCTTGCCTGTTTGATGCTTTATTATAGGAAGTTTCTGAACAGTCTGCGACTCCACCGAAAAACCCACTCCCGTGCCGCACATAGAAAGATACATAATTTCCGCGAAGTCCCCTAGCTTTGAGGGCGCGATATAGGAACAATTGTAAGCGCAAACGTTTGTTTTCTTCACGGCCTTGCCCGCGCCCCACATCAACCTCATTGATGGCACAACTTCCTGATTTAATATGGCATTTTGAATTTCTTCATATTCTTTAAGGTCCAGCTGATCCCCGAGATTTTCCCGCATAAAATTCATATAGCGGCTTACCGTCTCAATCCAAGTTTCGCGTCTGCTTTCCTCATCTACCCAGCGTGAATAAGTTCTATAATATATAAATTCCGCAAGGTCGTTTCTGAAATATTTCTTGCTCGCGTCGGCAAGCTCCCTGACTTTTTCGGGTATAGTTTTACTGGCTTCCCTAACCTGCGCTCGTTTGCTGCGATAAAGAATGTATGCTTTCGCGACTTTGGTTAAACCCTTTTTAATCAATGCTTCCTCTACAATGTCCTGTATATCTTCCACGCCCGGCACTATTTTCCTGCCAAACTTTATCTCCATCTCCTCCAGCACCATGTCTGCTATCTTGGATGCGAGTTTCCAATTTTCCTTTCCTTCAACCGCGGCTACTGCCGAATTTACGGCTTTTGTTATCCTATCTTTTTCAAACGGCACGATCTCGCCATCGCGCTTTCTGACTTTTTTTATCAGTGTATTTATCATGGATTTCCATTATACCATATGAAATTTTCGTCCAACCCGCGAAAACTGTGGATAACTAAAACTCCTACGGTTAAACCGTAGGGGTTTTAGTTGAAATTCTATTTTGTTTACTTCATTTTCTTGCGAATAAACGCCGGGATGTCCCAATCCTCCTCTTCTTCTTTTTTCCCCTTAGAATCTTTTCCCGCATCGGGATGGTTGTTGTTGGAACCATTCTTTGCTTGCGCGGAAGTCCCTTTTTGCTCACTGTTCTCTTCGGTATTTCGAATCGAAGGTTCTGCCTCGGAAAAACCTGTCGCGATAACCGTTACTTTTATCTCCCCCTTTTTGAGAGTATCGTCGAGAACCGCCCCAAAAATAACCTTTGCTTCCGGGTGTATGGAATCCGTGATTACTTTTGCCGCCTCATTTATCTCATACATTGTAAGGTCCTCTCCTCCGCTGACAGAAAAGAGCACGCCCCTGGCGCCATCTATAGAAACTTCAAGAAGAGGAGAATTTATGGCCAGTCGCGCCGCCTCAATCGCGCGCTCTTCTCCTGAAGCTTTTCCTATGCCCATAAGAGCGGATCCCGCGTCCTGCATTATTGCTCTTACGTCAGCAAAGTCCACGTTTACAATACCGGGCTTCACCACTAAATCCGAAATGCCCTGTACCGCTTGCCGCAATACATCGTCAACAATCGCGAAGGATTCAAGCAGTGTAGTCTTTCTCTCTATCACATTTAGAAGTTTATTATTTGGAATTGTTATCAAAGTATCCACTCTTTCTTTTAAGTTATTCAAACCTTCTTCCGCGATACGCGCTCTCTGCAATCCCTCAAAAGAAAATGGTTTTGTCACAACGCCCACGGTAAGAGCGCCGGTTTCACGCGCGACTTCGGCAATGATAGGCGAGGCGCCGGTGCCGGTGCCCCCGCCAAGCCCGCAAGTAACAAAAACCATATCGGCTCCTTTGAGCGCCTCGTGAATATCGTCTTTGTTCTCTTCGGCGGACTGGCGCCCGACGTCGGGATTCATTCCGGCCCCAAGGCCCCGGGTAACATTTTTCCCGATATGAATCTTGAGCGAAGCTTTGGAGTGATGCAGGTCCTGGGCATCCGTATTTACCGCGATAAACTCAACGCCTTGTATCTTTGCTTCGAACATCCCCGATACCGCGTTGTTTCCCGATCCCCCAACGCCGACTACCTTTATTTTTGCGAATGTTTCTATGTCTGGTTTTATTTGAGGCATAAGATTAAAATGCTAAAATTAAAATACTAGTTATAACTTTTCATTCTACAAAAAAAGACACAAATGTGTCAATAGGGGGGGGTATCATTTGGGGTACCGATAGTATTGAATCCCTTACGGCAGGAAGGCCTTAAACCATTTCCGCATCTGATTTACGGAATTATTAAGCGAGGGGATATTGGGCATAAATCCCTCAACCACATTTCCCCTCTCCTCCATGCCCCAAAATATAAGACCGAGGGCCGTGGAATAAGCGGGGTCGTCAACGCGCTCAACAATTCCCTCTACTTCCCTCGGGAAGCCAATTTGCGCGGGAAGGCGCATTTTCTTTTTCGCAAGATCCACAATATGAGGAATTTTCGCGCCTCCTCCGATAATCACAACGCCTCCGGGAAGATACGCTTCTTTCCCGATTTTTTTTAACTCTTTATTGGCCATATCAAATATCTCCGAAAGCCGCGCTTCCATTATTTCACATAATTCTTTGCGGGATACCGTGCCGGATTCTTTCCCGTCTATATTTGAAAGATCAATAATATCCCGCTTTCCTATTTCGGCGGTTTCCGCGGCGCCATATTCAAATTTAATATTTTCCGCAAGATCCACCGGAATACGAAGGCCTATGGCAAGATCGTTGGTTATGTGCGATCCGCCAATCGGAATTATGCTTGTCTGCACGAGATCCCCTTCCTCATATACCGTAACCCCGGTTGTCCCCCCTCCGATATCGAGACATACCACGCCCAACTCCTTTTGGCGTTTCGTAAGAACCGCCTTTGCCGAAGCAAGCGTATCGAGCACAATAGACTCAACCTCTACTCCGAGTTCTCCAAATACTCTATTAAGATTTTTAATGTATGGCACAACGCCGCTGATGACAAGCGTATTTGCTTCAAGGCGCACCCCCTTCATGCCAAGGGGGTCTTTAATGCCGCCCTGTCCATCAATAATAAATTCTCTTGGTATGACATGGAGAATTTCTCTGTTGTTGGGAAGAGAAAAAGTTTGCGCGTGACTTATCACCCTATCAATATCATCTGAAGATATTTCGCCATCAGCGCGGGAAACAGCAATAACGCCGCGACTTGCCTGTGCCGCAATGTGACTTCCCCCAATACTCACCAAGGCCTTTGAAATTTTTGCGCCAGCTCCGCGCTCGGCCGCGCGCATGGACTCTGCGATACTCGCCTGCGCGTCGGACGCGTCAACGATAACTCCGTTTCTTACGCCGGAAGAACGAACTGTGCCAACGCCAATAATCTGAGGCAAAAGATCCTCCTTCTTTTGCGCAATCAAAGTATATATACTATGACTGCCGATATCTATGCCTGTGATTATTTCATTGGCCATTACGTGTATTTGTATTTAGATTTTCATTGCGTTCATAATTTTCTCCTCCATGCCATGCATCTCCTCCGCCTTTTTTGAGCTGTTTTCGTGTTCATAGCCAAGCAAATGAAGAATTCCATGAATTATCACATGAGAAAATTCCCTTCGCGAAGTGGTACCGAGTTTTGCGGCATGATTTTTTACAACCGCCGGACACACTACTATTTCTCCAAGATACGCACCTGTCATTTTAGGGGTGATAAACTTTCTTTCCGATCGGAAAGAAAGGACATCTGTCGCTTTATTTTTACCGCTGTATTGCCCGTTAAGCTCCCGGATAGCGGCGCGCCCCACAAAGGCGACCCCCACAGATATTGTACCTTTTATCGGGCTATATTGTAAGGTCTTTTTTACGAGGCGCCTTACGAAATCTTCGTCTATGGGAAGAGTAGTTAAATTCTGGATATCAACTTGCGTCATTTATAGACCGCCTTCCCATATTTTCTAAGTCTCATTTGCTCGGCCCTTTTCTTTTCACGTTCCAGGGCCGCGACTCTACGCATACTTCTATTGGATGGCTTTTTATAAAACTTTCTACTCTTTGCCTCCTTTAATACGCCGCTAGCTTGGACCCGCTGCATAAAACGCCGCACCAACGCGGCTGAAGTTTCTTGTTCCTTTTTACTTATGTAAATCATAGTCGTAAATCTCTTGCTCCTTCTCCCCCGAGCAGATGAAGATGAATATGGTCTATTATCTGACCCCCGCGTCTCCCTACATTAAACACTAATTTATATCCCTCGTCAATATTTTGCGTTTTTGCTATGTCTCTTGCGCAAAAAAGCATCCCGCAAAGGAGTTCCTTATCGCCTTCTTCCAAGTACGCCACGGATTCAATGTGCTTTTTAGGCACAATTAGAATGTGGACCGGGGCCTTAGGTTTGATGTCATTAAACGCAATCACGGAGTCATTTTCATAGACAATTTCGGCTGGCTGTTCCTTTCGCGCGATTTTGCAAAAAATGCAGTTCATTTTTTCAAACGCTTTTTTAGTTCTTTAATTACTTTATTCATGGGTATCACTTCCTGGCTGCCGCCTTGCATATCGCGAATTATGATTGTATCCTCCGACACCTCTTGATGACCGAGTATAAGAACATATTCAACTTTCATTTTATTGGCTAAAGCCATCTGGGACTTAATAGACGAATGGCCGAGGGATTCCCTGGCAAATATGCCAGACGCGCGCAATTCCTCCATCAGTCTCATGCCTCTGCGTTTCGCAAGGTCTCCCAAATGCACAAAAAACAAATGGGGAACTTTTTCAGTAGGCGCTTTTACGCCTCTCTTGCGCATATGCGCGATCGTCCTCTCTATGCCAAGGGACGCTCCGACAGCCGGGGCGTCTTCTCCTCCAAGAAACTTTACCAAACCGTCAAATCTTCCTCCCCCAACCAACGCCGAAACCTTATCCCCCGATCCCGTATCTTGGGGAATTATCTCAAATACTGTTTTTGTATAATAATCAAGGCCCCTTACCAAATGAGGAGAAAGCACGTATGGGACCTCCAGATAATCCAGTGTTTCCAGCGCCCCCTTTAAATGAGCGTGGCACCCCGAGCAGAGATGATCCACTATTTCGGGAGAGCCTATTTTCAATCGTTCGCATTTTTCATCTTTGCAATCAAGAAGTCTTAAAACATTTACTTTTTTGCGCTTTCTGCAGTCCTTACAAAGCGACCGCTCCCCACCCCTATAATAATCCCGCAGAACTTTTCGGTAAACGGGCTTGCAGTTTAGGCAGCCAATACTATTTATATGTATATTTACGTCCTTTATGCCAAGCGCCTCCAAGATTTTTGAAAAAATAAGTATAATCTGCGCGTCAAGGATTGGATCCTTTTCCCCGATCGAATCAATCTCAAACTGACGAAATTCTCTGAATCTTCCGCTTTGCGGCTTCTCATGGCGGAATAAAGGGCCCATTGTAGAAACCTTCACGGGTTGCGGCCAGGATGCCATCCCGTGCTGAATATACGCGCGAACTATAGAAGGAGTGAACTCGGGTCTTAACGTTAATCTATCCCCGCCTTCTGTCGTAAGATTGTACATCTGCTTCTCGACAATATCGGTATTGGGCCCTGTGCCTTTTTCAAAAAGTTCGGAATATTCAACCACGGGCGTCTCTATCCTTTCGTAGCCATAGTACGAGGATATCTTCAGGGCCACGCGTTCAAGAATATCGTAAAATTTCCTGTCTTTTGGCAGGATATCCGGCATGCCTGTTACATTTTGAAACTTTGGCTTTGCCATAGGTCTTTTATGCCCTATAGGGCTAATAGGATGGCCCTTTTATCGCCTCAAATTCAGAAACCGGCCAAGCGCGAATCCATGCCTTCCCTATAATATTGTTCTTGGGGAGCGCGCCCCAGCTTCGTGAATCTGAACTTGCGTTTCTATTGTCTCCAAGAACAAAATATTCGCCGTCTCCCAAGGCAACACTCTTACTCCCGGGCGTTGTCCCGTCTATATAATCCTCTTGGAGCTCCTCCAATGAACCCTCGTCTTTCCCCACCCATACCTTGCCCTCTTCAACTTTCACCGTCTCTCCCGGAAGTCCGATTATTCGCTTGATGTAAAACTGTCGCGTAGTATCCTGCGGCGGCCGGAAAATTACCACGTCTCCCCTTTTTGGCTCCCAGAATCGGTACCCTATCTCGTTTATAATCAAATAATCTCCCGATTCAAATGTCGGGTGCATGCTGGCCCCTCGCACAAAAAAGGGCTGCATAATAAAGTATCTAATGGGCACGATGATAGCGAGAGAAATAATTACGATCTTCGCAATATCCCAAAAAAATAAAAATGGCCTCTTCAAAAATCCCATTAGGGTCATCATAACATGAATTTACGTATATGCAAAGCTCTGATATTATACAACTACCAACCATGCAAAACGCTACCATTATAACGATAGCCGCAGGGATGATGCTATTTGTGCTGGCAACGGCATTTGAGATAAGAAATGGACAAAACAATCAAGGCAATAATGGCGAGGGATTTTTAGCCCGGGCGCTGGATACTACAGATATTAAAACGTCCTTTAATCAGCTTCTTGAAGAGTCGAAATCCAAGAAAGAACCCGTGAAACTTAAAGGCGAAGAGCTTGACCAGATAAACTTCCTGTTTCTCGGCATAGGCGGCGAAGAACACGTAAGCGGAAATTATCTCACAGATACCATTATTCTTATAACCTTTGTCCCCTCATCCAAAAAGTCAGCCGCAATATCCATACCGCGCGAT
>CAYJWU010000006.1:8180-10681 GCA_964374025.1 uncultured Candidatus Saccharibacteria bacterium | reverse complement strand
GGAGTAGAATACACAAAAAAGGAGGTGGAAAATATTACGGGGATAACTCCAGATTATTATGCGGTTCTTGACCTTCAGGGCGTTGAAAAAATCGTAGATATACTGGGGGGCATAAACATACGGAGGATCGAAGACCTTGAAGACAATTACTTTCCGGATGATAATTATGGATACCAAACATACGAAATAGAAGAGGGCTGGAGGCACTTAAACGGCAAAGACGCCGCAAAATACATACGCACGCGCCATACCCCGGGAGGAGATTTCGACAGAATGAAACGCCAGCAGGAAGTGGCGCTTGCCATAAAGAGAAAGGTGTCCGGCCTGCCTGTTCGGCAGGCAGGCCTGTCTGCCGAACAGGCAGGCCTACAGTCCCTCTCTGGGCTACCCAAGCTTCTCTCGCTCTACCAAGCCCTACAGGATCATTTCACCACGGATCTAAAATTCAATGAAATTATGCGCTTGATGGAACTTGGGGAAAATACCAGGGGCGAGGAAATAATTTTTGAACGCATTACGGCAGAAAAAGATGGCCTGCTTGTTCCGGATACGGTATTATTGTCGGATCAACGCGCGTCCGTATTGAAGCCCCGCGCGGGCGAAGAAAATTACGGGGAGATTAGGGAAAAAGTTAGCAAAATTATTAAAACTTTAAAAAATGATAAATAAAACTATACTTATTGCCGGTTTGGGTAATCCCGGCGAGCAATATCAAACTACTCCGCATAATGCCGGGTTTTTGGTTATAGATGATCTGCTTGGAACCCACGACTTACAACCCAGAGATGATAATAAGTTAAAATCTAAGGTCGCCGAGGGAAAAATTGGGAATAGAAAAGTAATCCTTGCAAAACCCCAAACATTTATGAACAAGTCCGGCGAGGCAGTAAAAGCCCTAATTACTAATTACAAATTACCAATTACTTCGGCCCTATGGATAATCCACGATGACATTGACCTTACACTTGGCAAAATAAAAATAGTAAAGAATCGCGGCTCGGCAGGCCACAAGGGCGTGGAGGATGTAATTTACAAACTAAGAACTCAAGATTTTGTACGTTTTCGAATAGGGACTCGCCCAAAACGGCTTTCGCTAAAAAGATCAAAAACTCTCATGAATAAATTTGTCGCAAGTCCCATAAGCAAAGCCGAGCAAACCCTCTTAAACAAAACCATAAAACTCTGCGCGCAAGCAGTCGCTCTCTCGCTTGAAGAGGGAATTGACAAGGCGTCTAGTATCTACAATCAATAAACAAAAATAGCATGCACTGTACTACCTGCCTATTCAAGGATAAATCGTGGAAACCACGCCTATCCTAAAATACGCAACTTGACTGAGTTGAAGGAGGGATCACCCAGACCTCGCTGCTCGCAGGTAGAATAGTACATGCTATTTATTGTAAATATTCTCGTAACAGTATAGTATACTCTGTACAAATGAATATGTCAATTGGGAGAATACTCATAGTGGCGCTCACCCCCTCAATTTTAGAAAAGGGGCTTGTTTGGTTTAAAGAAAACGAAAGGCGCATAGAAAAAGCCATATCTCATCCCGACGCTGCCGCGGGATTTTGGCAAAAGAATAGTATTGTTATCGAGCGAGGCCAAAGAGTGATGCTGTCGGAGCTCCTGCGCAAGCTCACGGACTTTGGATACGAGAAATATCAAAGAGTCCAACTCCCCGGGGAGTTTTCCCAGGCCGGGGGGACGGTTACGCTATTCCCTATCAACGCGCCTTGCGCATTTCGCGTTGAGCTTGGCGGAAACGCGATAGAAAATATTGAAGAGGTATCTCAAATAAAAAACGAAACTCCCGAATCGCCCCTTAAAAAAGTAATTTACAAAGACAAGCACAGGCGCAGAGAGATTCCCGCGGACTTAGCAAATCTCAAGGCGGGCGACTATGTAGTACACCTTGATCATGGCATAGGGAAACTCCTCACAAAAAAATGTATACACTTAGAAGACGATCGTCTTTCAAGTGTATACATTTTGGAATACGCAAACAGCGATAAACTCACTGTGCCCGAAGAAGTATCGCATAAACTCTCCCCATATATCGGCTTCTCTACTCCCACAATTTACCGCCTTGGCGGAAGCCTTTGGCACAAAACAAAACGTAAAGTAAAAGAGGATGTTGTAAAAACCGCAAAGGAGCTTTTAAAAATATATGCCGAGCGCGAGCTCGCCAAAAGAGCTCCATATGAAATCCGCGACGAAATGCTTACTCAAATAGAACAGGGTTTTGAATTTGAAGAAACTCCGGACCAAAAAAAGGCGCTTGAGGAAATAGCGCTAGATATGTCAAAAAACATCCCAATGGACCGGCTTATATGCGGCGACGTGGGATTTGGCAAGACAGAAGTTGCAATACGCGCTGCCGCGCGCGCTGCTGTATCTAACAGGCAGGTAGCGCTTATAGCGCCGACAACTGTTCTTGCCTGGCAGCATTTTCAGACCTTTAATTCGCGCTTTGATAAATTTCCAATAAAAATATCGCT
>CAYJWU010000006.1:0-8080 GCA_964374025.1 uncultured Candidatus Saccharibacteria bacterium | reverse complement strand
AAAAACATCAGCAATATACAGACCCCCCCGCCAAGCCGCCTTCCGATAAAGACGCAGGTGCTCGCGCGGTCTAAAAAAATAATCAAGGACGCGCTCCGCGAGGAGCTTGCCCTAGGCGGACAGGTGTATTACTTGCATAATCGGATTTCTACGATTGACGCGGCAGAAAGAAAAATCCAGGAATTGGCGCCGAGCAACGCAAAAATTGCCATTGCCCACGCGAAACTTCCGGATCATAAGCTTATAGAAATAATAGATGATTTCCGAAATAAAAAATTTGATATTCTTGTAGCGACAACAATCATTGAAAACGGCCTTGACCTATCAAATGTAAATACTCTTATCGTGGAAGACGCTTCGCGCCTTGGACTTGCCCAGGCCCACCAGCTTCGCGGCCGCATCGGCCGGGGCGACAAGCAGGCGTTCGCGTATTTCCTTTACTCTCCCAAGAAGCTGACTGAAGCCGGCAAGCGCCGCCTTGAGACGCTCCAGAGATATCAGGACCTTGGCGCGGGATACGAAATCGCGATGCGCGATCTTGAAATCCGCGGCGCCGGCAACATCCTCGGCCGCGAACAGCACGGCGCAATAAACCGCATCGGCCTCAATCTATACTGCGAGATGCTGAACGAATCAGTGGAGGAAATAAAAAAAGAGGCGTGATGCCTCTAGTTCTTGTCTCCTTTCGGCAATTGTGTGAATAGATTTTTTAGAGCGCTATCGTCCGCTGCCTTGAATTTTTCGGTATCATTATCACTGTAGGGAAGAACGGCACGATCTACTTCGTATTGATTACTGAGAAAAACTGCGAAACAAAGAAAGTCATGGCAGTAGAAATCTATCTTTATGGCTTGCGGCATATTTACATGAGAAAGAAGCTCTTTGTCTTGCGCGAAGAGAATTGATTCCTCGCCCGAAGCTCCCATTCGCCATGCGGCAACTTCTCTTTCATAAACCGATGGGTCGACAATATACCCATAGATATGAAGGCCCCTGAGTATTATTCTTTTATCGCACACCGGACACTTTATAAAATTTCTTCCCTGGCCCTCCCCCTCTGTTGGTATGCCATAGGTATGTGTAATTGCACCGAGAAATATTCCGTCTTCTTTTCTGTCTGACATTTCATATCCTCCCTATAAGAACTATAGCCTACATAGCACAAAATTTCACAAAGCGCAAGGTCGCCATAATTCTTACTCGGTTTAATCGCCTCATTTTCAAATGAGGCGATTTTATATATAGTAAAAATAATGTTTAATAAATCAAAAAGAATTGAATATCCCGCGATCCGTATCAATGACGAACAGTATCCCCCGCGACTTCGGGAAATTCCACAGCCGCCGCAGGTTTTGTATATCCGCGGGCATATTCCCAGTAATAGGCCAATGGTCGCTGTTGTGGGAACGCGCCGATCCACGCCGTACGGCAAACGAGTCACCGAGCAGATAGTAAAAGGGCTTGTGAGAGCAGATGTTGTGATTGTCAGCGGCATGGCTATCGGCATTGACTCTGAAGCGCATAAAGCGGCGCTTGAGGCGGGCGGAGAGACAGTCGCGGTCGTGGGGTCGGGCATAGACGAAAGCGTTTTGTATCCGGCAAGCAACAAGGGTCTTGCGCGTGAAATTGAAAAGCACGGCGCGGTCATAAGCGAATTTGATCCTTACGCAAAATCAGAAACATTTTATTTTCCTCAAAGAAACAGAGTAATCTCCGGGCTTTCGCTCGGAGTCCTGGTAATCGAAGCAAAAGAAAAAAGCGGAGCGCTTATTACCGCGAATTTCGCGCTTGACCAAAATAGAGAAGTTTTTGCGGTACCAGGAAGTATATTTTGGGAAACTTCCGCGGGGCCCAATAATCTTATCAAGCAAGGCGCAAAAGCGGTAACCTGCGCGGAGGATGTACTTCAAGAACTTAATATTCCCATTCCCAACGAAGAATCCAAGGTGCCTGTAGCAAAAAACTCTCTGGAGCAAAAAATTCTTTACGTCCTCCTTGACAAAAAAGGAGAGAGTATTCATATTGATTCTATTGTTGAAAAAACAAAACTATCCGCCTCCGAAGTATCTTCTACCCTTACGGAAATGGAACTTGACGAGAAAGTAAAAAATTTGGGAGGCGACTATTATGTGTTAGCATAAAAAGTATATGTATCTCGTTATAGTTGAGTCGCCCACAAAATCTCGGACAATTCAGCAATTTCTTTCAAGCAATTATGTTGTGCGCTCTTCGTTTGGGCACATCAGGGATTTGCCAAAAAGCGATCTTGGCATTGACCTTTCGCATGACTTTGAGCCTCACTATGTGATACCAAGAAAGGCACAGCCGCATGTTAGCGAGCTTAAAAAAGAGCTTAAAAAAGCGGACGGCGTAATACTCGCGACGGATGAAGACAGGGAGGGAGAAGCAATATCATGGCATTTAGTCAGCGCATTGGGACTAAATAAAGATAAAATACAAAGGATCGTATTTCACGAAATCACAAAAAGCGCTATCGAAGATGCCCTAAAAAATCCGCGCGAAATAGATATGAACCTCGTGGATGCCCAGCAAGCAAGGAGAATATTAGATCGACTTGTCGGCTACAAGCTCTCCCCTTTTCTCTGGAAGAAAGTCGCGAGGGGTCTCTCCGCGGGAAGAGTGCAATCGGTAACAGTGCGGCTAATAGTGGACAGAGAAAGGGAAATTGAAGCATTCAAGCCGCAGGCCTATTGGTCTATTGAAGCGGAGCTTCAAAAAGGGACAAGGGACAAGGGACAAGGGACAAATTTTACTGCGAGCCTACATGCAAAAAATGACGCAACAATAGTCAAGCTTGGAATAAAAACAAAGGAAGAGGCGGATAAAATTTTAAAAGGCTTGGAAGGCGCACAATATATAGTTCACAATATAGAAAGAAAAGAAATGCGGCGCAATCCCCTTCCGCCATTTACAACAAGCACGCTTCAGCAGGAAGCGTCAAAAAAATTCGGCATGCCGTCTCGCGCGACAATGTCGATTGCTCAATCATTGTATGAGCATGGCCACATAACTTACCACAGAACGGATTCCGTTAACCTTTCCGCTCAATCCCTTTCAGACGCGAAAGGATACATCGAAAAAGAATTTGGCGAAATATACTATGCTACGCGTGAATTTAAAACTAAATCAAAAGGCGCGCAGGAAGCGCATGAGGCGATAAGGCCCACATCCGCAGGAAAACGACCTGACACCTTAAATCTGGATGCGCGCGCTAAAAAAATATACGACCTTATATGGCGAAGATTTATCGCTTCTCAAATGGCGCAAGCTATTTTCGACGCGACAACGGTTGATATTGCCGCGGCGAATTATACCTTTCGCGCTAATGGCTCGATACTAAAATTTGACGGTTTTCTCAAAGTTTATCCGATGAAGTTTGAAGAGAATAAATTGCCCGAACTTTCCGCGCAAGAAATATTGCAGCTTCTAAAGCTCATCCCATCCGAGCACTTTACTCAGCCGCCCGCGCGATATTCAGAAGCAACGCTTATAAAAGAGCTTGAAAAAAATGGGATAGGAAGACCCTCTACTTACGCGCCGACAATTTCAACAATACAAAACAGAAATTATGCGCAAAAAAATGAGCAGAAAAAGTTTTCTCCCACAGAAGTTGGCATTGCCGTAAACGATATTCTCGTTGAGCATTTCCCGCAAATAGTAGACATCAATTTCACCGCGGAAATGGAAGAGGATCTGGACAGAATAGCGCAGGGGGAAAAAAAGTGGGTCCCTATTGTGCGTGAGTTCTATGAGCCCTTTGCCGAGCGACTTTTTAAAAAATACGAGGAGGTACAGAAACAACAAATAGTCCAGGAGAAAACAGATAAGATTTGTTCCAAGTGCGGCAAAAACTTAGTCATACGCCTCGGCCGATTTGGCAAGTTCTTGGCTTGTTCCGGCTTCCCCGAATGCAAACACACAGAGCCGCTTTTGAAAAAACAGGCCGAGCTTGGCATAAAATGCCCAAAGTGCATTGAGGGCGATCTTGTCCAAAAGAGGACGAAAAGGGGGAAAGTATTCTACGCCTGCAATCGCTACCCCGACTGCGACTTTGCGCTCTGGGACAAACCCGTTCGATCAACTCATGGCGGGCCAACAGGCGAAAGATGCCAAAAGTGCGATTCTCTGCTTGTAGAAAAAAACAGCAAAATAAAGTGCTCAAACAAGGAATGTAAATAAGCTAACTTTTTACTTTTACCATTTTCCTGCAATCGCATCAAAATGGTAAAAATAAAAAACGGAGCTAAGCTCCGCTGATGTCTTCCTCTTTCTTTACTCTCCCCGTCCCTTCGCAGGCCGGGCAGCTTTTTGTTTCTTTTAATCCTTGAATTTCCCGAGAGGACTTCCTAAAAAACTGAAGAAGTGACGTTGCGGCAAGTAGCGCAGTTGAAAGAATTTTAATTTCTTTGCTTAAATTCGCAACCACCGCCAGACCAAAGAAACAAAAACTAGCAAAAAGAGCTGCCGAGTACGCCCAGCCAGGAATTCTGCGCAACATCCAAGCCCTCCTTTACCCTGCCCCTTAATATAAGGCGAGGGATTTACAAAATGTTCCATTCTGAATATACTCTATATGTTCTACCATGTCAAGCCAATACGAAAAGTTGCTAGCCCAAATTCAAAAACCATACAAAAACTCTGACAAGGAACTCATTGCCGAGGCGTTTGAATTTGCCAAAAATGCGCACGGGGAACAGAAAAGAGAATCCGGAGAGGATTACATTGTCCATCCCCTTCATACCGCGCTTACCCTCTCGCAAATGAACGCGGACGTAAAGACCGTAGCCGCGGGGCTTCTGCATGATGTGCTGGATGATACAGATATAACTTCCAACGAGCTAGAAGAAAAATTTGGAGCAGAGATTATTTTTCTCGTGGAGGGCGTATCAAAACTCGGCAAAATAAAATACCGAGGCGTCGAGCGGCACGCCGAAAACCTACGCAAAATGCTTCTTGCGATGGCGCAGGATTTCCGGGTTATATTAATTAAACTCGCGGATAGATATCACAACCTTGAAACATTGGGCGCGCTTCCCGCGGCCAAGCAAAAACGCATAGCGCTTGAGAGTCTTGAGATATACGCCCCCCTGGCATTTCGCTTCGGGGTAAGCGAGCTCTCAAAAAAAATCGAGGACCTCGCGTTTAAATATTGCTATCCGCAAGAATACAATCTGGTCATAGCGCAAGTCGAAGCTCTGTATCCCGAAAGGGAAAAATATCTTGCGGAAATAAAACCGCTTGTTCAGAGGGAACTCAAAAAAGAAAACATAAAGTCCTTTGAAATTCAGACACGGGCAAAACACTACTGGTCTCTCTACGAAAAACTTAAAAAACACAACATGAACTGGGACACAATCTATGATCTTGTCGCAATGCGGATAATCGTAAAAGATATAGAGGATTGCTACGCGACTTTAGGCATCATACACAAACTATGGAGGCCGCTACCGGGAAGAATCAAGGACTACATAGCCCTCCCCAAGCCCAACGGTTATCAGAGTCTTCACACGACCGTATTTTGTCGTCCTTTAGGAGATCTCCCGAAGGGAGACAAAGACGGGCAAATTACTGAATTTCAGATTAGAACACAAGAAATGCACGAAGCCGCGGAAAACGGAATTGCCGCGCACTGGCTTTATGCTGAAACAAGTAAGCCCAACCAAGGCGCGAGGGCAGAGGGGAAAAAATTTGACTGGATCAAGCAAATCCGTGAATGGAAGCGGGAGATCGAAGATTCGGCAGATTTTCTTGACAACTTAAAAATTGACGTGTTTTCCGACAGAATCTTTGTGTTTACCCCGCGAGGCGATGTGATTGACCTTCCGGAGGGAGCGACGCCGATAGATTTCGCGTACGCTATTCATAGCTCCCTAGGCGATACCTGCGCGCAGGCAAAAGCGAATAAGGAAATCGTATCCCTGGACCACGCGCTTAAAAACGGGGACATGGTAGAAATCATAAAGGACCCCAAAAAGAAACCTTCCCGCGACTGGCTTTTGTTTGTCAAAACAAGCACAGCTCGCGCGCGAATTCGTACGCATCTTAAAGAAGCAAGACGAGAAGAAAAAATTCAGGAGGGAAAATTACTTTTGAATAGGGAGCTTGGGAAATTCAATCAGGGAACATGGGATTCTATCCCTCCAAAACAAAAGGATAAAATATTTCAAAACCTTCCCTACAGAGACGAGAACTCGCTTATTTCGGCTGTTGGCGAAGGAGATATATCTCCCTACAGGGTCATAAAATACGCGATTGACGAGAAAAAGATACTTGCCGAGCGCGCGATACCGGCGCTCGACATAACAACGAGCAAAAAAAATACGCGGGGCCGCGACATAAGGGTTCTGGGTACCTCGGGGATTAAAACACGCATCGCGCTTTGCTGCTCGCCAATTCCCGGCGAAGAAATAAACGGCTACATCACTCAAAACGCCTATGCCTCTATACACAAAAGCCAATGCGCGAACTTAAGGCGTCTCTGTGCAAAAAATCCCAACCGCGTAACTACTGCCTCCTGGCAAGCGCAAAAAGGAGCTAATTTAGTGAAAATAAAAATAGCGGCTTTTGACCGCGTAGGACTTCTGCAAGAAATAAGCTCAACTATATCGAATATGGGGGTAAATATACTCTCGCTCTCCGCGGGAGGAGACAATGATTTGGGAGCGAAATTTTCGGCAACAGTGGAGGTCTTTGACATTGACCAGCTCCACATCCTCATGAGAAATCTTGAAAAAATAAAAAGCGTGAAGGAGGTGAAACGGGCATAGTGCAAATTTGCGAATGATATGCGAATTCACGAGTAATCTCTTCCGTGAGTTTCTCTGTATTCCCATGACCTAGTAGCCCCAGATATGATTGGACCGCTTTGGGCTTCCCTCCGCTTCTTCTCAAATTTTTGAACATTCGCCGTTTCGTAGTTGTCCGCAAAACCCTGTGGTCGGGAAAATGCACCCAGCCAAGAAAATCAACTCCGGAGGCCAGAGTTTTTATATAAAGTTTATCGGGATGTAAGGTCAACCTTAACTCGCTCATCAAAAAACTGCTGATATTGGGGATCTGTCTCTCCAAACAATCATGTTTTCGTGAGAAGAAAACGAAAAGCTGAGATGTCAGATTACCCAAAGGCAAACCAACCCCCGTCCTTTTGCAAGGAATCTGCTATGAAAGTTTTATCAAAGAAGGGATATAATATACGATGAATCGCGTGATGCAAAAGGCGGTCGCGCCATTATGTGCGCCGTATCGTCCGTGCCACCACCCCTTGAATACTCTTGGGGTTGTATCGTATTCGGAATCTTTATTATTCCTTAATACTCTGCACCAAGTAGCTTCATTTTTTGAGAGATGTAAAGAAATACGCTAAGAGAAGCCGTAGCCGCTCTCACTCTGATTTCTAAAATCTCGGAATTCAATGGTGCGGAATCTTAACCCCGCACATACGCATCTACTATCCTCTTTTATTCTATATCTAATTTGAAAAAGTAAAAACCCTCGGCGTGAATGGGGACACGCCGAGGGCAACCGATTCTAAGGCCCAAAGGTTCCCAAAAGATTTAGGAACCCAAACCCCAAGGACTTGAAGCTACTTGCGGACGGCCGCGAACCGGCAGACCCCGTCCCAGCCGCCCTCGGTCCAGTACAGGTCCAGGCAACGCTCCGAACCGTTCCTGCTGAGGAACGGAACGAAGCGGCTGCCGTACCGGCGCTGCCAGACGGAACCAAGAGCAACGACCGGGAACTCGCGCTGGACATCAAGGTACCTCTCGCCGAAGGCGAGAAGCTCGTGAAGCTCGGCCGGACGGTAGCCCATCCTGTCAAGCTCACGGAGCGCCCCGTTCGTCGAGATGTTCCGGCCGAAGTGGATGAGCTCCACCGCGACCTCCGCCGTGCCCCTCCGCTTAGTTGCGAAGTTGCGGGAGATGATGTCTCTATTCGCCCAGTCGTACCGACCGGCCTTCACCCAATCCTCCACGCTCCTCTCGTAGTCCACGGAGAGAGGGTAGATGTTGTCGGCGAGCTTGCCGTCCGGCGTAAGCGCCTCGCGGAGAACGCGGGCGAG